>DXVG01000112.1:3727-6213 GCA_019409045.1 Clostridiales bacterium
GGCGAGGCGCAAAGCGGCGAGGAAGTGCTGGCGCTGTATGAGAAGTTCGCGCCCGAGGTGGTGCTCATGGACGTGGAGATGCCCGGCATGTCCGGCATGGACTGCGCGCGCGTTATTCAGGACAAGAATCCCAAGGCGGTGCTTGTGTTTGCCACGGCGCACGAGCAGTACATGAAGGGCGCGTTCGAGGTCTACGCGTTCGATTATCTGGTCAAGCCCTTTCCCGTGGAGCGCGCGCTCAACACGCTGCGGCTGATCCGAGAGCGGCTGCGCGAGCGCGAGGCGGCGCAGGACGTGGTCGCGCCGCTGCGCCCCGCCTCCGCCCCCGCGCGGCTGATGCTCAAAAGCCGCGACGGGCTCACGTTTGTGGACATCGAGGACATACTGCTGGTGCAGCGCGAGGATCGGCAGACCGTCATCTACACCGCAGGCGAGGGGCGCTTCGTCACCGGCGAGGGGCTGAGCGAGCTGGAGGAGCGCCTGCCCGCGAATATGTTCTTTCGCTCCCACAAATCCTATATCGTAAACGTCGGGCAGATCGAGTCGGTGACGCCCTACGGCCGCTGGACGTATGTCGTGCGGCTGCGCGGCACGCGGCGCGACGCGCTGATCACGCACGACCGGCTGGACGAGCTCCAGAAACTCTTTTCCTGACAGGAGGACATGCGATGCTTTCCCGAACCATTGCGGAACAGACGCTCGCCGCGGCGCTGCGCACCGGAGGCGACTTTGCGGAGCTGTTTGTGGAGGACACGCGCTCGAGCACGGTCCTTTTGAGCGCGGGCGCCATCGAAAACGCGCTCACCGGGCGCTCCTGCGGCGCGGGCATACGCGTATACAGGGAGCTGTCGAGCGTATATGTGTACACCAACGACCTCACGCCCGCGGGGCTTTTGCGCGCGGCGGGGCGCGCGGCGGACGCCATTGGCGAGGCGGCACGCGAAGTGGATGTGCGCCTGACTGGCTCGGTGCCGCGCAACGCGCACGCCGTCGCGCAGCTTCCGATGGACGTGCCGGGGGCGCGGCGCGCGGAGGTGGTCCGGGCGGCGGACGCGGCGGCGCGCGCGATTTCGCCGCAGGTGCGGCAGGTGTCGGCGCGGCTGACCGCCTGGGAGAGCGACGTGCGCATCGCCAACAGCGAGGGCCTGTTCGTGCCCGACCGCCGCGTATACACGCGGCTGGCGGTGAGCGCCGTGGCCTCGGGCGGGGGCGAGAACCAGACCGGCAGCTTCGCGCCCGGCGCGATGATGGGCTTTGAGCTGTTCGGCGATCGGGTGGACCCCGAGGACGCGGGCAGGCGCGCCGCGCGGCAGGCGGTGACCATGCTGCACGCCGAGCCGTGCCCGGCGGGCGTGATGTGCGTGGCCATCGACAAGGGCTTTGGCGGCGTGATCTTCCACGAGGCCTGCGGGCATTCGCTGGAGGCCACCAGCGTGGCGCTGGGCAATTCGGAGTTCGCGGGCAGGCTGGGCGAGCAGATCGCCTCCCCCATCGTCACCGCCGTGGACGACGGGACGCTGGAAAACGAGTGGGGCTCGCTGAACGTAGACGACGAGGGGACGCCCACCACGCGCCTTGTGCTCATCGAAAACGGCATCCTCAAAAACTACATGGTGGACCGGTTCAACGGCCGGCGCATGGGCATGCCCGTGACGGGCAACGCCCGCCGGGAGAGCTACGCCTTCGCCCCCACCTCGCGCATGCGCAACACGTTCATCGCGCCGGGACAGGACGACGAGGCGGAGATCATCGCATCCATGGGCGACGGGCTGTACGCAAAGGCCATGGGCGGCGGCTCGGTCAACCCCATCACCGGCGAGTTCAACTTCGCCGTGTCCGAGGGCTATCTTGTGAAGGGCGGCAAGATCGACCGCCCGGTGCGCGGGGCGACGCTCATCGGAAAGGGCGCGGACGTGCTGATGAAGATCGACCGCGTGGGCAGGGAGCTCGCGCTGGGACAGGGCATGTGCGGCTCCTCGAGCGGCAGCGTGCCCGTGAACGTGGGCCAGCCGATGATCCGCGTGACCGACATCACCGTGGGAGGGCGCTGAGGATGGAGCGAAACGAATTTTATCAGGCGCTGTTTGCGCGCGCAAAGGCGGCGGGCTTTTCCGCGTGCGAGGTCTACCGCGCGTCCGGCTCGAGCTTTTCAGCCACCGTGTTTGGCGGCGAGATCATCGACTATTCGGCCTCGGACGACATCGGCCTGGGCTTTCGCGGGCTGTTGAACGGCCGCATGGGCTACGCGCACACGCAGGCGCTGGACGAGGACGCGCTGGAGATGCTGGTGCGCGGCGCGAAGGAGAGCGCGCTTCTCACCGAGTGCGGGGACGCGCAGTTCCTGTTCCCGGGCGGCGAGGCCTACGCATCCGTGGACAACTACGCGGAAGCTGTGGAGAAGATGCGCGTATCCGACAAGCTGGAGCTGTGCCGCTCCCTGGAGGCGCGCGTCGCTGCGGCGGACGCGCGCATGCGCCGCGAGGCCG
>DXVG01000113.1 GCA_019409045.1 Clostridiales bacterium
TCGGAGATGTGTATAAGAGACAGGAATTCATATATAATGTAGGCGTCTGAAGGGCACTTCATCGACCGTGACAAGGAGCGAGAATATGTCGGATCGGGAAGCGTTGCGCGTATACACAAACGCGCGGTGGTGCAAGGGATGCGGTATATGCGTGGAGTTCTGTCCAAAGGGCGTGCTGGGACTGGTAAAGCAGAAGGTGCGGATATTGGAGCCTGAAAAGTGTACGCGATGCGGGCTGTGTGAGATGCGCTGTCCGGACTATGCGATCTGGCTCGACGTGGAGGATGTGGACTGGGGCGCCGAGGGTGCGCGCGCGGGAGGAGGAGCGGCCAAATGACGAACGCGGACGAGGCAAAGGGCGCTGCCGTCGAGCACAGGCGCGCGCTGTTGCAGGGAAACGAAGCGGTTGTGGAGGGCGCGCTGGCGGCGGGCATGCGCTTTTTCGCGGGCTACCCGATCACGCCGTCCACCGAGATCGCGGAGGCCTGCGCGCTCAAGCTGCCCCGCATGGGCGGAAAATTCATTCAAATGGAGGACGAGCTGGCGAGCATGGCCGCGGTCATCGGCGCGTCGGTGGCGGGCGTAAAGTCCATGACGGCCACCTCCGGGCCGGGCTTCTCGCTCAAGCAGGAGAACATAGGCTACGCGGCGCTGGCGGAGATCCCCTGCGTCGTCGTGGACGTGCAGCGTTCGGGGCCGTCCACGGGGCTTCCCACATCGCCCTCGCAGGGGGACTACATGCAGGCGCGCTGGGGCACGCACGGCGACCATCCGGTGATCGCCATATCGCCCTGGAGCGTGCAGGAGGCCTATTCGGAGACCATACGCTGCTTCAACCTCGCGGAGAAGTACCATGTGCCGGTGATACTGCTCATGGACGAGATCGTGGGCCACATGCGCGAGGGCATCGAGCTGTACGCGCCGGAGGAGGTAAGCGTGTTCGACCGGCTGACCAAGGCGGACCCGGAGCAGGCTTCCATGCCCTACGACATCGTGCCCAGGGAGCGCGTGCCGCGCATAACGCCCTTTGGCGAGGGCGTGTTTTACAACATCACCGGCCTTGTACACGACAACTGGGGCTTTCCCACCAACTCCCCGGTCAAGGCCAACCGCCAGTGTACCCGCATCATGCAGAAGATCGAAAAAAACGTGGAGGACATTGAAAAGTACGAAAGCTGCATGCTCGAGGACGCGCAGGTGTGCGTTGTGTCCTTCGGCGGCACGGCGCGCAGCGCGCGCGCGGCGGTGGACATGGCGCGCGAGGACGAGTACCGCGTGGGCATGTTCCGCCCGGTGACGGTGTGGCCGTTCCCGGAGGAGGCGCTCTCGGCGATTTGCGATCAGGTGGAGCATATCATCGTGGCGGAGCTCAACTACGGGCAGATGAAGCTGGAGGTGGAGCGCGTGGCCGCGGGGCGCTGCGAGGTACACCACATCGGCAAGGTGAACGGAACCATTCTAAAGCCCGGCGAGATATACAAAAAGCTCCGGGAGGTGCTTCGATAATGGCGAGCAGGCTGATTGAAACCTATATGCGAGAGGAGCGGCTGCCGCACATATGGTGCGCGGGCTGCGGGCACGGCATACTCATGCGCGACGTGGCCCTGGCGGTGGACAATCTCGCTCTGGATAAGAAGGACGTGGTGATCGTCTCGGGCATCGGCTGCTCGTCGCGCGCGGCGGGGTATATGAACTTTGACACGCTGCACACCACCCACGGCCGCGCCATTGCGTTCGCCACCGGCATCAAGATGGCCAAGCCGCGCCTGAAGGTGATCGTCATCACCGGCGACGGCGACGCGACGGCCATTGGCGGCAACCACTTAATCCACGCGGCGCGCCGCAACATCGACATGACGGTGGTGGTATTTAACAACAACATCTACGGCATGACCGGCGGGCAGTTTTCCCCGACCACGCCCATGGGCGAGTTTGCCACCACCGCGCCCTACGGGTGCATTGACCCGGACTTCGATATCCCCAGGCTCGCGCAGGCGGCGGGGGCGACCTACACCGCCCGCGGAACGGCCTATCATGTGCCGCAGACCGTCAAGCTCATCCAGGACGCCATTTCGCACGAGGGCTTTTCGGTGGTGGAGTGCGTGTCCGTGTGTCCCACCTACTACGGCCGCAAGAACAAAAAGGGCGACGCGGTAGAAATGCTCAAGTGGCAGCGGGACAACGCGATCCCGGTCGCGAAGGCGGAAACGATGACGCCACAGCAGCTCGAGGGCAAGCTCGTCTACGGCGAATTGTCGCGCTGCGAGCGGCCGGAGTACACAAAGGCATATGACAGGATCATCGAGGCGGCGGGAGGTGCGAAGGCGTGAGGGAACAGAACACGCGCTATGAGATGCGGTTTGCCGGTTCCGGCGGCCAGGGCGTCATACTATGCTCGATCATACTCGCGGAGGCGGCCTTTCTGGCGGGCAAGAGGGTCGCGCAGAGCCAGTCCTACGGCCCGGAGGCGCGCGGCGGCCTGTGCCGCGCGGAGCTGGTGATCGACCAGGGGGAGATCACCTATCCCAAGGTGACCAGGCCGGACTTCCTGATGGCGCTGACGCAGGCGTCGCTGGACAAGTTCGGGGCGAGCACCTCGGAGGACGCGCTGATCGTGATCGACAAATCGCTGCTCGAGCCGGACGATCTGGGCAGCTACAACGTGATCTCCCTGCCGATACTGCACACGGCCACGCGCGTGGTCGGCAAGCCCATGACGGCCAACATCGTGGCCGTGGGCGCGATCAACGAGCTTTTGCGCATCGCGCCGGAGGACGTGCTGCGCGAGGCGGTGAAGATGCACATCCCCAAGGGCACGGAGGAGATCAACATGCTCGCCCTCGAGGAGGGCGCGAAGCTGGGCGCGGCGGCGAAGTGGACCGTGACCCTGCCGTAGAGGAGGACGCGATGAAGATACACGAATATCAGGCCGCGGAGCTGTTTAAGCAATACGGCGTCCCCGTGCCCGAGGGCGCGACGGCCACCACGCCGGAGGAGGCGCTTGCCGTCGCGCGCGCCCTGGGGAACGGGCCGTACGTCGTCAAGGCGCAGGTACACTCCGGCGGCCGCGGCAAGGCGGGCGGCGTCAAGTTCGCCGCCACGCCGGAGGAGGCGCGCGAAAAGGCGGCGCAGATACTCGGCATGACGCTCGTCACCCGGCAGACAGGGCCGCAGGGCAGGCTGGTCCGCCGCGTGCTGGTCAACCGCGCGATGGAGATCCGGGGCGAGTACTACCTCTCCCTCACGGTGGACGCGGCGCGCGAGCGCGTGGTGATGATCGCCTCCGGCGCGGGCGGCATGGAGATCGAGGAGACGGCAAAGGAAGCCCCGGAAAAGATATTCACCATCGAGCTCGACCCGTTCCTGGGCATGACCGGCTATCAGGCGCGGGAGGCGGCTGGGCGGCTGGGCCTTACGCAGGCGCAGACCGGGCAGTTCGTCGCGCTGGCGCGGGGGCTGTATCGCCTGTTTGTCGAAAAGGACTGCTCGCTGGTGGAGATCAACCCGCTGGCGGTGGACGGCGAGGGCAACCTCGTGGCCGCGGACGCGAAGGTCAACTTTGACGACAACGCGCTGTTCCGCCACCCGGACATACAGGCGCTGCGGGACGTGCACGAGGAGGAGCCGCGCGAGACGGAGGCGGCGAAGTTCGACCTCAACTACATCGGCCTCGACGGCGACATCGGCTGCATGGTCAACGGCGCGGGGCTGGCCATGGCCACCATGGACATCATACAGGCCTTCGGCGGAAGCCCGGCCAACTTCCTCGACGTGGGCGGCGGCGCTACGGCGGAAAAGGTGGCGGGCGCGTTCTCCATACTGCTTTCCGACAGCAAGGTCCGGTGCATATTCATCAACATATTCGGCGGCATCATGCGCTGCGACGTCATCGCCGAGGGCGTGGTGGAGGCTGCGCGCAAACTGGATGTAAAGGTGCCGCTGGTGGTGCGGCTGGAGGGCACGAACGCCGAGGCGGGCAAGCAGATACTCGCCGCGAGCGGCCTGAACATCACCGCGGCGGCGGACATGGCGGACGGCGCGCAAAAGGCCTGCCGCCTTGCAAGGGAGGCGGGCGCATGAGCATCTATGTAAATAAGGACACCCGCGTGCTGGTGCAGGGCATGACCGGAAGCCAGGGCCGCTTCCATACAGGGCAGATGCTCGCCTACGGCACGAACATCGTCGGCGGCGTGACCCCCGGCAAGGGCGGGGCGGAGTGCCTGGGCCTTCCGGTGTTCGATACCGTGCAGGAGGGCCGCGCGGCCACCGGCGCGAACGCCTCGATCCTCTATGTGCCCCCGGTCGCGGCGGCGGAGAGCATCCTCGAGGCCATCGACGCGGGCATGGAGCTGGTGGTGTGCATCACCGAGGGCATCCCCGTGCAGGACATGGTAAAGGTCAGGCACTACCTGCGCGATAAGCCCACACGCCTCATCGGCCCCAACTGCCCCGGGCTCATCACCCCGGAGGAGTGCAAGCTGGGCATCATGCCGGGCTACATCTGCAAAAAGGGGCGCGTGGGCGTCGTCTCGCGCTCGGGGACGCTGACGTATGAGGCGGTCAACCAACTGACCACGCGCGGCATCGGCCAGTCCACGGCCGTGGGCATCGGGGGCGACCCCGTGCGCGGCACGGGCTTTGTGGACGTATTGGAGGCATTCTACGCGGACGAGGAGACGCTCGCCATCGTGCTCATCGGCGAGATCGGCGGAAGCGGGGAAGAGGAGGCCGCCGAGTGGCTGAAGGCGCACCCGCAAAAGCCGATGGCCGCGTTCATCGGCGGGCAGACCGCCCCCGCGGGCAAGCGCATGGGCCACGCGGGCGCGATCATCTCCGGCGGCAAGGGCACCGCGGTAGGCAAGATCGCCGCCCTGCGCGAGGCGGGCGCGGTCGTCGCCGACACCCCGGACAAAATCGGCCAGGCGCTCGTCGAGGCCGTCAAGCGCGCCGGCATTTGCGAACAGGTCAGGGCGTAAGGCCACAAAACAGCGGCGGAGGCATAAAACTGCCTCCGCCGCGTGCCTTATCCGCCCCTGCGCCTGCTCGGCGCGCGCATTGCGAAAGGAAAATGATGAAAAGATTTATCTGTGGAATTGTTTGTGGAAAATGGATTATGAACGAAGCCATCGCTCCTATCGCCCGCGCTTCCTTCCCATCGAGCCATGGGAGTCGTTGACAGCGCCGGAATCGGCATGGTAGAATGCAGGTGCGACGCATGGGGAAGCGCCCGTGCTCGTGCGCACCTTGACAACCGCCTATGCAGGGGTTTGGCAGAGAGGAGAAGAGATGAGCTTTAAAAGACTTAGCGTTGCGTTGGCAGCCTACTTTGCTGATAGGATTGTTTCTTCTGGCTTTGGGAAGCCATTATATCGGAACCCTGCGTGATGAGCCGATTGTGGTAAGTGGGACACTGCAAAAGGTCCGCTGGGAACCGATAGGGCGCAGAGATTATGGCCTGGATTTGTATGTGGACAGTCATGAGTACAATATCATTCGATATAGCGCACTTAGCTACGCCGGAAGATTCAACTATGGGATTGAAGGCGATGGTATGGCAGAGGACGTCGAGATTCTGATGAGGCGGCTGCAGCGAAAGCTTGGCGAGGAGATCAGGCTCGAATATGCGCCTCTGACAGAGAACACAAAATTGGTCTTGCGTCTGACGATTGACGGCGAAGAATATATCGACGAGGACGAGGCGCGCAGAGACCACATCAGGCACGATGAAGTAGGACGCAATATGGCGATAATTCAATGCGTTATTACGTTGATAATATGGGTCATTGTGTTTATTCGAAAGTCACGAAAACAGAAGAAAGGCGGTCGGTCTTCATAATGTTTAGTCCGCTCGTCAAAAACGGTCGCAAAGCGATGGGGCTGTGCAATAACGGTTGTTGTTATTGCACAGCCCCTTGCCTTATCCACCCCTATGCCTACTTCGGCGCGCGCAGCGCCCGCATGGCGTTGAGTATGGCGATCACCGACACGCCCACGTCGGCGAACACGGCCGCCCACATGGTGGCCACGCCAAACGCGCCCAGCACCATCACCAGCAGCTTCACCGCCAGCGCGAACACCACGTTCTGCCGCACAATGGCGCACGTCTTGCGCGCGATGCGGATGGCGTCGGCCAGCTTGGAGGGCTTGTCGTCCATGAACACCACGTCGGCGGCCTCGATGGCCGCGTCCGAGCCCATGCCGCCCATGGC
>DXVG01000114.1 GCA_019409045.1 Clostridiales bacterium
CGAGGTGCGGGAAAAGTACCTGCTTTCGCTGCTGCTGATCGCCGTCATGGGAATCATTATGACCGTATTGCAGGCAATCGCGGTTTTGCGCAGCGGTTCGGCGCTCGCGGAGGGGTTTGTGATGATGGTCATGGGCATGTTCGCCTTCAGCCTGCTCGGGCCATGTGTGCTGCTGCCGCTGACATACCGCTTCGGTTCGGAAAAGGCGCGCGTGAATTTCTATATATTCATCGTGCTCGTGGCCGTGCTCGCCGCCACGTTCAGCGGCATGGCGAGCGAAGTGCACTTCCCACTCAAGGCGGTCTATCTGGTTCTGCTGGCGGCGGTGATTGCGTGCATGCCGGTTTCCTACGTCATTTCCTGCCGCGTTTACGAAAAGAGGGAATTCTGATGCGGAATACGCAAACCTGCCCCAAGTGCGGCTCGAAAAGCGTGGTGCGCGTGCCGGACAACCCCAACCGCTACGCAAGCGGCAACAACATCTATACAACCACGGTGACGCTGCTGGGCAAGATACCCGTCATCCGCTATGTGTGCTGCGACTGCGGCTATGTGGAGAACTGGGTGGAGGGCGCGTCGGAGCGCGAAAAGATTCAAAATGTGTTCGGTTAGGAGATAAGGCGTATGCTTCGGAGAGGATTTGTGCGGTTTGCGGCGCTTGTATTGGCGCTTTTACTGGTCGGCGCCTCCGCATTTGCGGAAAGCACGGTGGAACAGCGGCTGGAGGACTTGGAAACGCTGCGCGCGGGGCTGGAAGAGGGCCACTGCGACCTGTTCGCGCTGGTGTCGCCCGAGGAATGGGCGGCGCGCGTGGAGGAGACGGCGGAAAAACTGCGCGACGGGGCGCTCGACGAGCGCATGGCCTGCTACGCGCTGATCGAGCTGGTCGCCTCCGTGGGCGACGCGCACACGCAGGCTTGGTTTACCGCACAGGGGCAGATGGGCACGCACGCGCTGCCTTTGCAGACGGGGCTGTTTGACGACGGGCTGTACCTGCTGGGCACCACGCAGCCCTACGCGGAGTATCTGGGGATGGAGATCGTCGCCATCGGGGGCGCGCCCATCGACGAGGTATTCAGGCGCCTGACGCCCATTGTCAGCTACGACAACGAGACGCGATTGCGCACGCAGCTTGCGGGCAACGTGGCCGACGCGGACGCCATGCGGTATGTGGGCGTCTTGGGCAGCGCCGAGGGCGCAGAGGTGACCTTCCGGGACGCGGAGGGGAAGGAGCATGCCGCCCACATCGACGCGCTGGCGGGGGAGGAGATCTATGCGGCGCAATTCGCATTCCTCGAGCGCGAGCGCGTGCCCGCCGCCGAGCAGCCCGCCTCCATCTACGAATTCTCCGCCTATGGGGATGCGCTGTGGATAGGCTACTATTCCTGTGCCGAGGACACGGAGCATCCCATGGCGGCGTTTATCGAGGAAGTGGCGGCGGAGCTGGAGGCGGAGGAGTACAAAAAGGTGTGCGTGGACCTTCGCTACAACGGTGGCGGCAACTCGGCGGTGCTCGAGCCCATGATCGACCGCCTGGCGGCGCTGAAAGGGGAGATGGGCTTTGAGATTTACGCGCTCATCGGCGAAAATACGTTCTCCTCGGCGGTGATGAACGCCGTGCAGCTCAAGACGCGCGCGGGGGCCACGCTCGTGGGAAGGCCCACCGGCGGCAGCGCCAATCACTACGGGGAGTTGCAGTCCTTCGACCTTGAGCATCTGCCGCTCACGGTGTATTACTCGACCAAGTACTTTGAGATGCTGCCCGGCTACGCGCCCGGCTCCTTGATGCCGGATATCGAGGTGGAGCGAACGCTCGCGGACTATCTGGCGGGCCGGGATTGCGAGATGGAGGCCGTGCAGGCGCTTCAGGGCGGGGCGCTACTCGACGATGCGGAGCACTAGCTCGGCGGACGTTCCGCCCAGAAGGGCGGCGAGCTCCGCCTCGGAAAGGCCGTCTATGCGGCCGAGCATGGTGTATTCCCATGTGTTTGCGCCGTAGAACAGCACGATCTGGTCGCCCGCGTAGAGCGCGATGTCGCCCGGCGCGGTGGTGACGGTGACATCGTCACTCGGAAGGCCCGTCGCGAGCGCGCCCACCTGCTCAAAGCCGCCGTAGCGGCGCGTATGCACAAGGAGCTCGCCCTCCTCCAGCAGCGCGCAGAGCGCCGTCACGGTCTGATTGTCCTCCCAGACGACCGGCACTTCCGCGCCGTCCACGCTCAGCGAGATCGCCGGGCCGTCCAAAGCGGCGGAGGGCGCGGATGCGCCGCGCGCACAGGCGCAGCAGGGCACGAGCGCGAGCGCCGCGCACGAGAGCGCCGCAAGGAGCCTTTGCGCGCGCCTCATTGCTCCGCCACCCCCATGTGTTTGCGGAAGAACGCCGCGAGGCGGTCGAAGGGAATCGCGTCCAGGCGGTCGTACAGGTCGGTATGCGACGCGCCGGGAACGATCACAAGCTCCTTGTTTTCGCCGCGGAGCATGGAAAACGCGTCGCGGCCGAAGTAGAGGGAGTGTGCCTTTTCGCCGTGCAGCACCATCACGGCGCTGCGAATTTCGCCCGCGTATTGCAGGATGGGCATGTTCAGAAACGATATGGCGGAGGTGACGTTCCAGCCGCCGTTGGAGTTCAGGGAGCGGGGATGGTAGCCGCGCGGCGTCTTGTAATAGGCGTGGTAGTCCCGCACAAACGCGGGCGCGTCCTCCGGCAGGGGATCGACCACGCCGCCCGCGAGCGCGAACGCGCCGCTTTGATAGTCCAGCGTGCGCTGCCTGCTCAGCGCCTCGCGCTTCTGGTGGCGCATCTCCTCGGTGTCCTCCGCGTCGAAGTAGCCCCTGGCGTTTACGCGCGTCATGTCGTACATGGTGGAGGCCACCGTGGCGCGAATGCGCGTGTCCACGGCCGCGGCGTTGAGCGCCATGCCGCCCCAGCCGCAGATGCCGATCAGGCCGATCTTGTCCGGGTCGGCCCCTTCCAGCGTGGACAGGAAGTCCACGGCGGCGCAGAAGTCCTCCGTGTTGATGTCGGGCGAGGCCACGCAGCGCGGCTCTCCGCCGCTTTCGCCGGTATACGAGGGGTCGAAGGCGACGCTCAGGAAGCCGCGCTCGGCCATGCTCTGCGCGTACAGGCCGGAGCACTGCTCCTTCACCGCCCCGAACGGCCCGCACACCGCAATGGCCGGAAGCCGCCCCTGCGCGCCGCGCGGCGCGTACACGTCCGCCGCCAGCGCGATGCCGTAGCGGTTGTGGAACGTGGCCTTGTGATGGTCCACGCCTTCGCTCTTTGGGAACACCTTGTCCCATTCCTGGGTGAGATGCAATGTCTGCATGGCGATGCCTCCTTCTGGTTGATCGGCCGATGGAACGCCCACGGCCCGCAGATTCAGTATATACGAGCGCCGAAGAAATGTCGAATACTTAAAAATCATCGGCAGATATTCTTGCAAGGCATGCCCAAAGCCTGTATAATGTGCGCATACGGGGAGGCGATGCGGCATGGAGCTTCGCGTGTTGCGGTACTTTGTGGAATCGGCGCGGGAAAACAGCATGACGCGCGCGGCGGAGAAGCTGCACGTTACGCAGCCGACGCTCTCGCGCCAGCTCAGGGACCTGGAGCGAGAGCTGGGGCAGAAGCTGTTTGTGCGCAGCAACTACAGCATTCACCTGACGCCGGAGGGCAGGGTGCTGTTTGCGCGGGCGGTGGACATGCTCGATATGGAGGAAAAGACGCGGGCGGAGTTTGAAGCCATGCGCGAATTCAACGGCGGCGACGTGTGCGTCGGCTGCGCCGAATCCGAGGGCATAGCGCATCTGGCGAGGGCGTTTGGGAGGCTGCGGGAGCGATATTCGGGCATGCGGCTGCACCTCTACAGCGGCAACGCCGAGGCGGTCACGCAGCGGCTGGACAGGGGGCTTCTGGACCTCGCGGTGGTCGTGCAGGAGGTGGACGTCGCCCGATACGCATCCCTTCCGCTGCCCTCGCGGGACACCTGGGGGCTGCTGATGCGCAAAGACAGCCCGCTCGCCGCCCTGGAGGAGATCGACATGGAGCGGCTGATCGGACCCGCGCTGATCGTATCCCGGCAGGGCGCCACGGCGGAGATGCCGGAGTGGTTCCGGAAAAACTACGAGCGCCTGAACATCGTGGCGACCTATGACCTCATCTACAACGCGTCGGTCCTGGTCAGGGAGGGCGTGGGCTACGCGCTGGGATTTGACAATCTGGTGGATACCGGCGCGGACAGCGCGCTGTGCTTTCGGCCGCTGAAGCCGAGGATGGAATCCTCAATGCGCCTGATCTGGCGCGCGGGCATGCTCTCCCGGACGGCGAGCATGCTGCTGGAGGAGATGCGCGCGTGAAAAGGAGGTGTTGAGAGCCAACGCTACATAAGGAAGTAGTTTAACAAAATGGTGCAATATGCATATTCATTGAAAAGGACTGTATCAAAATCCGCCAATATAAATGCGAATTACGGGTGGTTCTATTTCAATATAACGCCATATACTGTGGCCATGAGTAATGTTCTTTATGCTTCCATTTTTGCCTTGTTGCCTGTTTGTCGTCTAAAGCCGCAAGCAGGAATGGTTGACTGACAGGTGGAACTCAATTATTCTTTAGCAATGTTTGCCATCCCCTTGACACGGGCACTATATACCATTATAATGTTACTTATAGTCAACACAACAAGGAGAGTCAATATGATGCGGAATGCCATTAGCCTTTTTTCTTCGTCAGGAATTGGTGATTTAGGGCTAAAAGCAAACGGCATAGAAACTGTTATCGCCTGTGAATTATTTGAAGAACGCATGGGTTTGTTTCGCAACAATTATCCTCAGGCGAAATGTTTTCAAGGTGATATATGGACACTGAAAGATGAAATCATAGATTATTATAACACACACTATACAGTGCCCCCATTCTTAATCTTGGCTACGCCACCTTGTCAAGGAATGTCATCAAACGGAATGGGTAAAATGCTAAGTGACTATAGAAAAGGGCTTCGTCCCAAAATGGACGAAAGGAACAGGCTGATTATACCCGCCCTTGAGATAATACAATCATTACGCCCAGAATGGGTTATACTTGAAAATGTTGCCAATATGGCAAATACCCTTATATATGACGAAAATGGGAAACTTGTCAATATTATTGCTTACATCAAGCAAAAATTAGGCAGCTTCTACTGCGGGGAACCGATAGTCATTGATGCCGCGGACTATGGCGTTCCGCAGCACAGGAAGCGCCTTATTACTGTCTTTTCAAGAAATGAGAACGCAAAAAAAGTGTTTTCTAACAGAGGGCGATTGATACCAAACTTTACGCATTCAGCTGAGGACACTCTGCTTACAAAACATTGGGTTACTCTGCGAGAAGCAATCGGCGATCTACCTGCATTGAGAGCGGAGAAAGGAAAAAACACAGCGTCAGGATTTGGTGGATTGCACAAAGTGCCTCTGCTTGATGGGAAAAAACTATTCTGGATTGACAACACAAAGGAGGGAGATACTGCATTTAACAACCAATGCGTAAACCCCGATTGCGGTTATCAAGGAAACCGTACACATGGTGCTTCACACGACACCAGAGGGATAAACAAATCACACGCAGATACGCCGCTCTACTGTGAAAAATGTGGAGCTTTACTACCTCGTCCGTGGGTTGAGAATAAAAAAACTGGCGAGAAACGTTTAATGAAGGGATTTGTCAGCGCATATAAGCGTATGAGATGGGATGAACCCGCAAGTACATTAACGCAAAATTTTCAGTATGCCTGCTCCGACAACAAATTACACCCAAGTCAAAGCAGGGTTCTGTCACTTTATGAGGGGCTTGTAGTTCAATCAATTACGGACTATGATTACTCATTTTGTATAAACGGAAAGATGTGTTCTGATGGGTTAATTCGGGACACAATAGGCGAAAGCGTGCCTCCACGGGTCATGGACATGATTTGCTCTTATATAATCGAAATATCTGCATAACAAAAGGAGGAGACCGTCCCAAACTTTGTGTAAACCTCCCATGAGGTGTAGAATAGAAGCATCA
>DXVG01000115.1 GCA_019409045.1 Clostridiales bacterium
AGCAGCGCGTTGCGCTTGATGGCGTTGTAGATGTCGGGCTCGGACTCCTTGTCCAGGTTGATGACCTTGGCGTAGCAGCCGCCCTCGAAGTTGAAGATGCCGTTGTCGTCCCAGCCGTGCTCGTCGTCGCCGATGAGCAGGCGCTTGGGATCGGTGGACAGCGTGGTCTTGCCGGTGCCGGACAGGCCGAAGAAGATGGCGGTGTTCTCGCCGTTGAGGTCCGTGTTGGCGGAGCAGTGCATGGAGGCGATGCCCTTGAGCGGCAGGTAGTAGTTCATCATGGAGAACATACCCTTCTTCATCTCGCCGCCGTACCAGGTGTTGATGATGACGGACTCGCGCTCGGTCAGGTTGAACACGACCGCCGTCTCGGAGTTGAGGCCCAGCTCCTTGTAGTTCTCCACCTTCGCCTTGGAGGCGTTGTAGATCACGAAGTCGGGCTCAAAGTTTGCAAGCTCCTCCTCGGTGGGCAGTATGAACATGTTCTCGACGAAGTGGGCCTGCCAGGCGACCTCCACGATGAAGCGGATGGCCATGCGGGTGTCCTTGTTCGCGCCGCAGAAGGCGTCCACCACGAACAGGCGCTTGTTGGACAGCTCGTTCTTGGCGATCTCCTTGACGGCCTTCCAGGTCTCCACGGAGGCCGGATGGTTGTCGTTCTTATAGGCGTCGGTGGTCCACCAGACGGTGTCCTTGGACGTCTCGTCCATGACGATGAACTTGTCCTTGGGGGAGCGGCCGGTGTAGATGCCGGTCATCACGTTCACGGCGCCCAGTTCGCTGACCTGACCCTTCTCGTAGCCTTCCAGATCGGGACGGGTCTCCTCCTCAAAAAGCATTTCGTAGGAAGGATTGTGCACGATCTCCTTGACACCGGTAATCCCATACTTGCTCAGATCGATCTTTGACATTTGCAGGTACCTTCTTTCTGCTCAGTTTTGTATTGGCCGCAGGCTGGCGCCTCTCGGACATTCCCATGCTATTATAGAACAGTTTTTTTGAAAAAGCAATCGCTTAAGTTTAAGTCTGTTTGCCTCATGGATAAATAACCATCCAGCCAAAGTTTTGACAAGATTTTGAAGATTGGGCGCACCCAAAAAAACGGCACGGACAGCCCGCTTTGCGGCGGCGGCCGGGGCAAAGGCCCCTCCCCCTGCGCAACAAAGCGCGCCCGCCCCGGCGTGGGGCGGACGCGCGGCGTCGGTCGCGCAGTGTACGGCTACGGGGCGGAGTTGATGGTGTCGGAGATGCGCTTTTCCATGGCCTCCATGCCGTAGCGGTCGATCTCGCCCTTGTCCTTGGGGCCGTGGGTGAGGCAGCCCGCGCCGCCGATGCAGCCGCCGGTGCAGGCCATGCCCTCGATGAAGTTGAAGTCCTTCACGCCGCGGCTGGCCTTGAGCAGCGCCATGCGGCAGGCCTCGATGCCGTCACAGGGCTGTGCCTTGACGGTGAAGTTGAGCCCCTGCTCGTACACGGCCTCGGCCACGGCGTCGCTCACGCCGCCGCTGCGGGCGAATATGCGGCCGTAGTAGGAGGCGTTGTCCAGGACGTCCACCTCGAGCTGGGAGATGTCCATGTCGCGGCTGTCGATGAGCGCCTGCAGCTCCTCAAAGGTGAGCACGCAATCGACGTACTGCTTGACGCGCTCCTTCTGCGCCTCGGCCTTCTTGGCGGTGCAGGGGCCGACGAATATGATCTTGCACTCGGGGTCGGACTCCTTGATGTACTTGGCGATCATCGCCATGGGCGACAGGTTGTGGGAGATGTGCTCCTTGAGCTTGGGGAACTCCGTTTCGACATAGTGGACAAACGCCGGGCAGCAGGAGCTGGTGAGGAAGCCCTTTTCCGCGAGCTCCTGCGCCTCGTGCCAGGCCACCATGTCCGCGCCCATGGCGGCCTCGACCACGCTGAAGAAGCCGAGCTTTTTCATGGCGGTGATGACCTGGCCGACCTTGGCGTAGCGGAACTGGCTGATGATGGAGGGCGCGACCACGCCGTACACGCGCGGGCCGTTGCGCTCGGTGCTCTCGCGCAGCATGGCGATGGCCTCGAGCAGGAACGACTTGTCCACCGGCGCGCCGAACGGGCACATGTACACGCAGGCGCCGCAGGAGGTGCACTTCTCCTCGTCGATTTTGGCGATCTTGCGCTCGTCCATGTGAATGGCCTTGACCTTGCAGGCGACCTCGCAGGGGCGCTTGCGGCTGACAATGGCGTTGTAGGGGCACACCGCGGCGCAGCGGCCGCACTCGACGCACTTGGCCGGGTCGATGTGCGCCTTGAGCTTGCGGTCAAAGCTGAACGCGCCGCGCGGGCACGCGGCCTCGCAGCGGTGCGCGAGGCAGCCGCGGCAGGACTCCGTCACCTGATAGGCGCTGACCGGGCATTCATCGCAGGCGATGTCGATGATCTTGATGATGTTCGGGTCGCCCTTTTCCCCGCCCATGGCCAGCTTCACGCGCTCGGCGGCAATGGCGCGCTCCTTGTAGATGCAGCAGCGCATGGTCGGCTCCGGGCCGGGCGCGATGGTCTTGGGTATGTCGAGATAGGCGTCCTGCAAAGTGTCCGCATAGGCGTGGCGCGCGACCTCGCGCAGCACCTCGTACTTCAGCTTCTGGACGTTGGTGTCGAAAATCCGCATAGCTTCCTCCCCCATGCTTAGAAGTAACTGACCTTGATGCGCTTGCCCATCCGCTCCAGGCACTTGGCCAGGGACTCGATGAGCTGTATCTTGATGCCGAAGGTGATCGGCAGGTCGGGGTTCTGGTGCGCCGGGTTGATGGCCTTGCCGACGAAGAAGTTGATGTCCGTTGCCTTCTCAAACAGCTTCTGCGCGATCAGAGAGGCTCCGTCCTTCTTGCTGGTCCAGTCCGCGGCGGTATCCTTGCCCTCCAGGAAGTCCTCGCCGAGCTTGAGCACCTTGGAGATCGTGACCACGCCCTCGGTGACCAGGTCCACGCCCTGCAATTTGGAGATGGGCGGGACCTCGGGGTCAAAGTAGTCCAGCGTGGGGATCAGCGGCTTGCCCAGGTAGCGCGCGGCGATGTTGGAAGTGGTGCCGCCGCAGACGATCTTCTCGCCCTCCTTGGCAAAGAACAGGTTCATCATCTTGATGTCGTTCTTGGGGTCGGCGGGCGGGCCGATGACCAGGTTCACGCTCTGGCGCGCGCGCACGCGCACCACGGCCACGGTGGTATCGTCGCCGGGCTCGCCCTCGTAGAGGCGGTTGCACTCGTCCACGATGTTGGCCGCGATGTACTTGGCGGAGTTGTCCGGGTGGTAGTTGGCCTCGGCAAAGTCGATGATGTTGTCCCGCTGCCAGCCGTAGTTGAACTCTTTGCCCACGCCCGCGAACGGCGCGCCGTCGGACATGGCGATGAGCACGTCGTTCTCCATGACGGTAAAGCGGCTCTCGTGGATCTGCTTGCCGCTGACCTCGCGCGTGGACACGGGGTAGTTGTAGCGCGTGCCGTTGCGCAGCACGATCACGGCGGGGTTGTCAAACTGTATCAGCTCCGCCGTCTGGTTGTCCACGATGCGGATGACCGTGAAGGTGGAATAGGCCACGCCGCGCACCTTGCACACGGGGAGCGTGCTTGCGATGGTGTCGATGCATTCCTCGATGGGCATGCCCCCGGCGATCATCGTGGAGATGATCTTGGAGGTGAGCGTGGAGAGTATGTTCGCCTTCACGCCGCTGCCCAGGCCGTCGGCCAGCACGAGTATGCTTTCGCCCTCGCGGTCGACCGTCTCCACGCGGTCGCCGCAGAGCTGCTCGCCCACATGGTTGAGCGAGACATAGCCGGTCTCCGTGCAAAGATCATTTATCATGGCTCATCGCGTCCTTTAACTTGGTCAGGGCGATCTTGGTCTCGGCGGTCGTCTCGCCCAGGAGCGAGGCGATCTCCTGCACCACGCGCATCTGCTTTTCGATGACCTGGTCGGTCAGCTCCACGGTGCTCTTTTTGAGCTCGCCCTGCTGCCTGCGCTCCTCCTCGCGGTCGGTCACATCGCGCATGATGCTGATGAGTATCTTGTACTGGCGGTCGTAGATCACCGTCTCATCCACAAACAGCTTGTACTCGGGCACATAGTGGCACTTCTCGCTGAAGCCGTGGCCCTCGAGCACCGCCTTGAGGTAGTTGGACGGGTCGAGCATGCGCACCACCGGCGCGCCGACGATGTCACCCGCGCAGGAGAGCTTGAACAGCCGCACCGCCGCCTGGTTGATCTGCTTGACGATCAGGTCCTCGTCCATGACCAGTATGGCGTTGGGCGTGTTCTGGATGATCTTGTCGGAGAAGGACTCGGCCTTTTCCTTGAGGTAGGGCAGGCACATCTCGATCTCGGCCTTGCCCTGGCAGACGGCGATGGCCTTGTCGTAGCAGGTGGGATAGCCGCAGCAGCCGCAGTTGAACATCTTGTCCGGCGTGGTCTTGCCCATGCGGTTGAGCACCTGCTGGATGGCGTCGTTGCCGGGCATGACGCGCTTGAGCCCGCCGGGGGCGTAGCGCGCGCTCATCTCGCCCGGCGCCTCCACGCCGAACAGGCCGTCGCCGGCGTAGTGCTCCACCTTGAGCGCGCCGAGCATGCGCTTGCGGTTGTGCTCGCGCATGACCGGGCCGTTGATGCAGCTGCCCTCGCAGGCGGACATCTCGATGAACACATGCTCGGACGCGTCCTCGCGCATCTCGTCGAGCACCTTGCGGATGTTGAGCATGCCGTCCACGGTGATGCGCGGGCAGTCGATCTCGCCGTCGAGCGTGCTGAGTATGCCGCCGGTGGTCGGATAGCGCCGCGAGGCGGGGCCGTTCTGCGCCGGGAGCGGGTTGTGCACGGGCGCGACGCCCTCCTCCGCCATCCAGGCGATCAGCTCCTCAAAGGTGAGGCACGCATCCACGCTGGCGGCCTCGTCCGCCTCGCGCTTCTTGGCGATGCAGGGGCCGATGAACACGGTGAAGGCGTCCTTGTCGCGCTTTTTGAGCACGTCGCAGTGCGCGATCATGGGCGTCTTGACCGGGAGCAGGTGCGAAAGCAGGTCTGGATAGTACTTCTGGATCAGCGAATTGACGGCCGGGCAGCAGCTGGAGATCATCACGCCCGTGTCCTTGCGCATGAGCTCCTCATACGCGCGGGAGACCAGCTCCGCGCCCACGGCCGTCTCCTCGGCGTCGGCAAACCCCAGCTTTTTGAGCGTTTCGCGCATGTCCTCGATCGTCTCTACGTCCATTGCCACCGGGAACGACGGGGCAACGCTGGCCACCACGCGCCGCCCCGCGCGAATCGCGTCGCGCACGACGGGCACGTCCTCGCGGATGCGCTTGGCGTTCTGCGGGCAGACGACGTAGCAGTTGCCGCACAGCACGCATTCATCCGCGATGATGTTGGCCTGGCTGTTGGTAAAGCCGATGGCCTTGACTGGGCAGGCGCGTATGCAGGCGTAGCAGTCCTTGCAGCGCGCCTCATTGAGTTTGAGGTATTCATTCTTCATCCGGGAATACCGCCTTTCGGTGGATGCGATGGTGGAAAGCGGCTCGCGCCGCACGCCTCCGAGCGGGAAACGCACCAGGCGCGCCGGCCTCCGCGCAAGGGCGCGCGGCGGCTGTCAAACGGGCTCAGGCCCTGGGGAGCACCTCTTTTTCGAAGAAAGTCTGCACGTCCTCGGGCTTCAGGGAGAATTTCTGATCGTCCACGGTCAGGCACACGCCGTTCTGGCAGTCGCCCATGCAAAAGCGGCCGGACATCTCCACCTTGTCGTCCAGACCGTTTTCCTTGACCAGCGCCTGCAGGCCCTCGACGATTTGACGCGAACCCTTCAGGTGACAGGAGCTTCCGATGCAGATAGTGATCTTCATGTGCGTTCCTCCTAAATATCGTCGGCGCGGGTCGAGCCGCGCACGCGGGCATGGACCGCGCCCGCGCTGTTTACACGCATATTATAGCACCTGTCTCTTATACACATCTGACG
>DXVG01000116.1 GCA_019409045.1 Clostridiales bacterium
GCTTCTTTTCTTTCGGAAGTGATTTTTGCGTTTGGGGGCTTTGTCAGCGGCCTGACGCCCCACGCCGACAAGGCGTGGGGCGCTTTTTGCGGCAATATGCTATTTTTTGTGCTTGGCCTCGCCCAGGTAGGCGTCGCGCACGCGCGGGTCTTCGAGCAGCTCCAGCCCCTTGCCCTCCATGGTGATCACGCCCGTCTCCAGCACGAAGCCGTAGCTGGCGCACTTGAGGGCGGCGTTGGCGTTCTGCTCGATGAGCAGTATGGTGATGCCCTCCTGGCTGAGCTGGCGGATGATGTGGAATATGTCGCGCACCACCAGCGGCGCAAGGCCCAGCGAGGGCTCGTCCATCATCATAAGCTTCGGCCGCGCCATCATCGCCCGGCCCACGGCCAGCATCTGCTGCTCGCCGCCGGAGAGCGTGCCCGCCATCTGCCAGGAGCGCTCCTTGAGGCGCGGGAACACGTCGTAGACGTGGTCCATGTCCGAGCGTATGCCGGCCTCGTCCTTGCGAAGGTAGGCGCCGATCTTGAGGTTCTCGGCCACCGTGAGGTTGGGAAACACCCGCCGCCCCTCCGGCACCATGGCGATGCCCCGGGAGACCACCTTCTGCGGGTCCATGCCGGTGATGTTTTCGCCGTTAAACTCGATGGTGCCGCCCCGGACGGGCACAAGCCCGCTGATGGAGCGCAGCGTCGTGGACTTGCCCGCGCCGTTTGCGCCGATGAGCGTGACGATCTCGCCCTCCTTGACGGCGAAGGACACGCCCTTGAGCGCCTCGATGCCGCCGTAGCTCACTTTCAAATCCGTTACTTTCAGCAGGCTCATTCCTCGTCCACCCCCAGATATGCCTGTATGACCTCGGGATTGTCCTGCACCTCGGCGGGCGTGCCCTCCGCGATGAGCTTGCCAAAGTCGATCACATAGATGCGGTCGGAGATGTCCATGACGAGGTTCATGTGGTGCTCGATCATGAACACGGTGAGCTTGAAGTGGTCCTTGATCTCGCGGATGAACGCGCCCAGCTCGTCCGTCTCCTGCGGGTTCATGCCCGCGGCGGGCTCGTCCAGCAGAAGCAGGTTCGGCCTTGTCGCAAGCGCGCGGGCGATCTCCAGCCGCCGCTGCTTGCCGTAGGGCAGGGAGGTGGCCATCTCCCCGGCCACGTCGGCAAGGCCCACGAGCTTCAAAAGCTCCATGGATTCCTCGCGCAGGGCGCGCTCCTCGCGCGCGTTTAGGCGGAACGTGGCGGTAAACAGGTTGGACTTTTTGCGCAGGTGCGTGGCGATGAGCACGTTTTCAAACACGGTCTGCGTCTTAAACAGGCGGATGTTCTGGAACGTGCGGGCGATGCCCATCTTGGTGATCTTGTCCGGCGTGTTGACCACCACGCGGGCGTACTTGCCGCGGTTTTCCCCGGCGTAGAGCTTTTTCATCTTGCCCGTGGGGTGGTTGGAGGCGATCAGCCTTTCGCGGAACCAGACCTCGCCGTTGGTCGGCTCGTACACGCCGGTGATGCAGTTGAACGCCGTGGTCTTGCCCGCGCCGTTGGGGCCGATGAGCGCCACGATCTCGCCCTCGTCCACATGCATGGAGAGGTTGTTGACCGCCACCACGCCGCCAAACTGCATGGTCACGTCGTTGACCTTTAACACGGTGCTCATTTCACCGCCCCCTTTCCGGCGCGGCGGTTGCGCTTGCCGCGCAGTATGTCGGGAAGCTCGCGCATGCCGAACATGCCCTGCCGGTAGAACAGCACCACCACCATGATGATGATGGAGAACACCACCAGCCTAAAGCCGTTGCGCAGAAGCGGCACCTGCCATGTGCCGATGAACTGCTCCTGGTCCAGGAAGCGCAGCCACCACTCCGAGCAGGCCACGAACAGGAACGAGGCCACGCAGCTTCCGGAGATGGAGCCGATGCCGCCGATGACCACGATGAGCAGTATCTCATACGTCATGGCCGATGTAAACGCCTTGGCCTGTATGGTGTTGGAGTACATGGCAAGCATCGCCCCGCCCACGCCCGCGAAGAACGAGCTTATGCAGAAGGAGAGCTGCTTGTGGCGCGCGAGGTTGATGCCCATGGCCTCGGCGGCGACCTCGTCGTCGCGGATGGCCTTGAACGCGCGGCCGTAGCTGGAGTTGATGAGCAGCACCACGATTGCGATGCACACGCCCGCGATGACGAAGGGGATAAGCGTTGAAAGGTAGAGCGTGCGCCCGCTTGCAAGCGTTATGTTAAAGTCGTTGAACGTGGGATAGTCCTTGAGCATGTTCGAGCCGTTGGTCACCGGCCCCAGCTTCTGCCACTGGAACACCGCGCGGATGATCTCGGCAAAGCCCAGCGTGGCGATCGCCAGATAGTCGCTCTTGAGCCGGAGCACGGGAAGGCCGATCAGAAACGCGAACAGCGCCGCCACCAGCCCCGCCAGGATCAGCGAGGGCACCACGCCCAGCGTCACGCCGATGGCGCAGTCAAAGTACTGATACACCGTCTCGCGCGCCTCGTTGCTCAGGGAGAAGATGGCGTAGGTGTAGCCGCCGATGAGCATAAAGCCCGCCTGCCCCAGCGAGAAAAGCCCCGTAAAGCCGTTGAGCAGGTTCATCGAAACCGCCACCAGCGCGTATGTAGCGCCCTTTTTCAGCACCGTAAAGAGCATGGAGGTGGCGGGCAGTATCTGCTCGAGCACGAATACGGCGATGTATACCGCCGCGATGATGGCCACGGTGATCCATGTGGCCGCGTCCGCCCTGCGGCGGGCGGGAGTGAGTGTGTTCTGCATGCTGCGCGCCTCCTTAGACCTTGTCGGTCGTCTTTTCCCCGAACAGGCCCGTGGGCTTGACGATGAGTATGACGATCAAAAGCGCGAAGGAAAATGCGTCGGAGAATGTGCTCAGCCCCAGCATCTGCGTGGTCAGGCCCGCCTGCAAAAGGATGATGTCCAGGCCCTTGATGAGGCTTTCGCAGATGCCGATGATGAACGCGCCCACCACCGCGCCGGGCACCGAGCCGATGCCGCCGAACACCGCCGCCACGAACGCCTTCAGCCCCGGCATGGCGCCCGAGGTCTGTATGACGGTGTTGTAGTTGGTAAAGTACAGCACCGAGCCGATGGCCGCCAGGAACGAGCCGATCACGAACGTGATGGAGATGACCGAGTTGATCTTAACGCCCATGAGCTGGCTGGTCTCAAAGTCCTTGGACACGGCGCGCATGGCCATGCCCACCTTCGTGTGGTTGATCAGCAGCACCAGCAGCACCACCAGGATCACCACCAGCACCGGCGTCACAAGCGTCACCATCTTCGTGGTCGCGCCAAAGACTTTGACCGACTCCGAGATCCACGGGATCGTGGGGTAGACCTTGTTCAGGCCGCCCGTGATGTAGAGCACGAGGTTCTGCAAAAGGTAGCTCACGCCGATGGCGGAGATCATGATCGACATGCGCGGGGCCGAGCGCAGGGGCTTGTAGGCCACGCGCTCGATCACAAAGCCGATGATCACCGTAAAGAGCACCGACAGCGGAAGCGATATGTACAGTGGCAGCCCCGAGGCGTTCAGGTACACCATCAGTATGCCCGAGACCATGAACACGTCGCCGTGGGCAAAGTTGATCAGCCGCAGTATGCCGTACACCATCGTGTAGCCGATGGCGATCAGCGCGTACTGCCCGCCGACGGAGATGCCGGTCAGCAGCGAAGGCAAGATGGTACTCACAGGGGATTCCCTCCTCGATATGCCGTCTCGAAAAAGCGCCGTGTGCGCCTTTTCGAGACGGCACAGCATATGACCAGGAACAAGCGGGCGGGAGAGACCATGCGTTCTCTCCCGCCCCGCAAGGGTGTGCGCGGGAAATTATTCGACGGTCTGCACCGTGACGAACTCCCACACGTTGTCCGCGGTGTTGGCGGTCTTGATGTAGGCCGAATCGCGGTTGGCGTCGCCGATCTCGTTGAAGGTGATCTGGCCGGACACGCCGGTGTAGTCCACATCCCACAGCGCCTCGTTGACGGCGGCCGGGTCGGTGCTGCCGGCGGCCTTGAGCGCCTCCAGCGCCACGAAGTAGGCGTCATAGCCCATGACGGTCACGGCGGAGACCATGTCGTTGCCGCCGTTGTTGGTCAGCGCCTCGGGGTTGGCGTTCATCCACTCCTTGATGCCCGCGTCAAACTCGGGCGAGCCGCCCTCCTGATAGAAGGTGGTGATGTAGATGGAAACGTCCTTGCCCGCAGCCGCGTTGGTGATGACGTTGCTGTCCCAGGTGTCGGAGCCGAGCAGCGAGTAGGTCACGCCCTGCGCCGCCGCCTGATCGACGATCAGCGAGGTGTAGGCCAGGGAGCAGGGGGCGAAGAACACCTGCGCGCCCGCGATGGAGGCGTTGGACAGGTAGGAGGTGAAGTCCGCCGTGCCGGTGGGGAAGCTCTCGGCGATCACCGTGCCGCCCAGCGCCTGGAAGGCCTCCTGGAAGTAGTGGGACAGGCCCTGGTCGTAGTCGTTGCCAAGCTCGGCCAGGCAGTAGGCCATGGTCGCGCCCAGTTCGTTGTAGGCGTAGTTGGCAAGCACGGTGCCCTGGAACGGGTCGAGGAAGCAGATGCGGAAGTAGTGGGTGTTGCCCTCGGTGACGGCGGGGTTGGTGCACGTTACGCCGATGGCCGGGATGCCCGCGTCCTCAAAGATGGGCGAGCCCGCGATGGATACGCCCGAGCCGTAGGAGCCCAGCACAACGCTCACGCCCTCGCTCACCAGCTGCTGCGCGGCAGAGGGGGCCTTGTCCGTGGAGGACTGGTTGTCGGCGTACACCAGTTCCACATCGTACTCCACGCCGCCGATCTCCACCGTGGGCTGGAGGTAGTTGGCGTACTGCATGCCCAGTATCTCCTGCTTGCCGCCGGCGCCGCTGTCGCCCGAGGCGGGCTCGAACACGCCGATCTTGACCGTCTCGGCCATGGCGGCCGCGGACAGCGCCAGCATCAGGACCAGGACCAAAGCCAGCAATTTCTTCATGAAAAACCCTCCCATAAAGTTTTGGATGCCTTTATAAGTATACAAGAAATGCGGTGTTTTTGCAAGTCCTGCGCCCCTGCAAACCAAAAAAATGTGTTTGTCGCTCCGTCACGGACAGTTTTGTGTATGAATTGCAGGATACGCGCAAAAATACGTCAATTTGCTGGAAACGAACCGCTTTTGATGCGACAACTGTTCGCCTCCCGCGGACACGCCGCGGCGCGCGAAGCATTGCGCAATGCAAAAAAGTCTGCTATAATTAACACGCAAGTGCAGAAAGGAGCATGTGCGATGGGTCTGTTTTCAAAGAATGAAGCGGAAGTCAACCGCAAGCGCAACCTCCGCGAGCTGGAGGACAAGCGCGTGCGCTTCGCGCAGATGCTGGAGGCGGAGGGCTTTCATCCGGAGAGCTGCCTCTATGTGCAGAAGGAGGGCGGCTTTGCCGCCGTGGCGCGGCAGGGCGCGGAGCTGTTTCTGATCACAGGCCCCGCGCCCGGCTCGCAGGAGGACTTCACCTTCCGCCGCACGCGGCGCGCGCGCGCGCACACCGAGGACATATTCATAAAGTCCGAGGGCCTGGGCGGCATACTGGGCTTCGGAAAGAAGGGCGGCGTGGGCTTCCGGCTGATCGTGATGCCCGAGGAGGGCGAGCCGCTGGAGATGGAGATCATCTCCGGGCTGGGCACCTACCTGGAGCTGACCGGCCGCAAGGGCAAAAACGCGCTTCTGAGCACGCGGCGGCGGCGCGGAAACGCCAACTTCGTGTGGGATTTCATGCCCATCGAGCGCGAGAAGATACAGCCGCTGATGGACCGCTGGCTGGAGATCATCAACGCGGGCATCTGACGCAAAGGAGCCCCTGTCATGCGCCCCAGGCGGACATTCGTCCGCCCGGGGCGTCAGAGCGTTGACAAAGCCCCCAAACGCAAAAATCACTTCCGAAAGAAAACAAGC
>DXVG01000117.1 GCA_019409045.1 Clostridiales bacterium
CCGTCCCCATCCCCTTCCACCCTCCACCCCGTAACAAACCGCATACACATCCAAAGTTTTACCCCCAAAATCTTTACACCCATCAGAAAATTCCCAGATTCGCGCGTTACCCGCGTCTGCTATCCTCTTCCCGAACCCAAAATGAAAGAAGAGGTGTACCGAAATGAAGAGACTGTTTGCCGCCCTTCTGGCGCTGGCGCTGCTCGTCTGCGCCGTGCCCGCGATGGCCGAAGGAACGACCGCGACCACGCCGAAGTATGTGTTCATGTTCATCGGCGACGGCATGGGCAACCCGCAGGTGACCGCCACGCAGTATTACCTTGGCGCGCTGGAGAACCCGGATTCCGAACTGCCGGTCCCCTCGCAGCTCTCCTTCACCGGCTTTGAAAACGTGGGCCTTATGACCACCTACGACGCGTCCTCCTTCTGCCCGGATTCCGCGTCCACGGCGACCTCCATGGCCTCCGGCAACAAGACGCTCTCCGGCGTGATCAACTACGACATCACGCTGACCGAGTCGTTCAAGCTCATCACCGAGTACGCCAAGGAAGCGGGCAAGAAGGTCGGCGTCATCTCCAGCGTGTCTCTGGACCACGCCACACCGGCGGCCTACTACGCCAAGTCCGAGAGCCGCAAGGACTACTACGATATCGCCACGCAGGCCGTGACCGGCACCACGCTGGACTTCCTGGGCGGCGGCACGTTCCTCCAGCCCGACGGCGAGGACGGCGCGCAGGCGAACCTGTTCACGCTGGCCGAGCAGAACGGCTTCACCGTGGCCGACACCGCCGAGGAATACCAGGCGCTCGGCGCCGACAGCGGCCGCGTGCTGGCCATCAACCCCGTCACCGCCGAGGACTCCGCCATGCTCTATGAGATCGACCGCGTCCGCCTCGAGGCCGAGGGCCAGGATGCCGGAATGTCTCTGGCCGAGATGGTGCAGACCGGCATCGACGTGCTCGACAGCGAGGAAGGCTTCTTCCTGATGACCGAGGGCGGCAAGATCGACTGGACCTGCCACGCCAACGACGCCATGACCAGCATCATGGACACCATCGCCTTCTCCGACGCGGTGCAGGTGGCCCTCGACTTCGCCGCCGAGCATCCAGACGAGACGCTCATCATCGTCACCGCCGACCATGAGACGGGCGGCATGACCATTGGCTTTGCCACCACCGCCTATGACACGCACTTCAACTACCTCCAGAACCAGACCATCTCCTGGGTGCAGTTCGACGACGTGATCGCCCAGATGCGCGACAGCAACGCCACCTTCGAGGATGCGCTTGCTCAGATCGAGACCTACTACGGCCTGACCACCACCGCCGATCAGGACCTGACGCTGACCGAGGCCGAGCTCGCCAGCCTCCAGGCCGCGTTCGAGCTGAGCATGCTGCCCGCGGAGGAGCGCGTGCTGGGCGACGAGGAAGCCCTGCTCTACGGCGGCTATGAGCCCCTCTCCATGGCCGTGAGCCACATCATCAACAACAAGGCGGGCCTGTCCTTCACTTCCTATGCGCACACAGGCCTCCAGATCCCCGTGTACGCGACGGGCGTTGGCGCGGAGAACTTCGCGGGCCTGTACGACAACACCGACATCTTCGCCAAGACCATGGCGGCCATGGGCCTCCAGGCGGATGCGTGAGATGTGAGAACGGCTTCGCGGGCTGCCCCGGCGGGCAGCCCGCTTTCCGTGCGCGCGGCGGTGGCGGACAGTCCCCGCAAACGGCGCATATGGACGAAAAGTGGATGTAACACCCTGAATTTATCGGATTTTTGGCGATTCTGAGAATCAAATCCCTATTTTGCAGATGGATGTCGTGCGTGCACTGTGTGGAAAGTGGAGGAAACATCGCATTTCTGGCGCGCAACGCCAGCAAAGTGGGAGCGCACATCAAAATCGGCTCAAAATTGGAACATAAGTGGCGGAAACGCCCTGAAAAGCGGCAATTCGACCTGTTTAGGCGGGTCGCCTGCGATCAACGGAGGTCCGTATGAAAAAGCGTGGCGGAAAGTCCAAGTCCAACCTGATATTCTCTCTGGTGATGCTGGTGGTCTGCGGCCTGTTGTGCCTCATCCCCGACGCGTTTACCAACCCCACATCGTCCATCCCCCGCGAAAGGGTGCGCATAGACGGCGTGGACAACTCCCAGCTCTACCCGCTGGGCATCGTCTACTCCGGCTCGCAGAACTGCGAGGTGACCGTGCTCACCGGCGAGTACGCCGGGCAGACGGCCTCCGCGCACAACTACCAGAACTCGGCGCTTGACAAGGACAAGCTCTTTGAAGTCGGCGACACGGCGCACGCCATGGTGCAAATGGGCGAAAACGGGCTGAGCGTGACGCTCATCGACCACTACCGCGCGGGCGTCGAGGGCTGGATATTCGCGGCGCTGGCCCTCGCGCTCATCGCCGTGGGCGGCGCGGTGGGCTGCGGCGCGCTGGTCTCGCTGGTCTCCAGCGTGGTGATGATCTGGAAGCTGCTGATCCCGCTGCTTCTGCGCGGCGTGGACCCCATACTCGCCTCGTTTGTCACCGTGCTCATACTCACCGCCGTGATCGACCTGCTGGTGGCGGGCTGGACGAAGAAGTGTCTTGTGGCAATGATCGGCTCGCTGCTGGGCACGCTGCTGACCTGCGCGCTTGCCTATGTGTTTACCGACGTGCTCAGGCTCGACGGCGGCGACACGCCCTACATCGTGCCCCTGCTCTCCCAGTCGGCGATGACCATCGACCCCAAGGCGCTGTTCATAGGTATGGTGTTCATCGCAAACGCCGGGGCGCTGATGGACTTGAGCATGGACGTGTCCATCTCCTGCGAGGAGATCGTCTACCACTGCCCGGACATCGGCCGCGGCGCGCTGCTCAAGAGCGGCATCTCCATCGGCCGCGGCGTGCTGGGCACGCAGACCACCACGCTCATGCTCGCCTACTCGGGCAACTACCTCTCCATGCTGATGTACTTCGCCGGGCAGGGCACGCCGGTGATGGACATACTCAACCTCAAGTACGTCGCCAGCCAGCTGATGAACACGCTGGTGGGCAGCTTCGGACTGGTGGCCGCCGCGCCGCTGACCGCTGTGGCCGCCTCTATACTCTACACCCGCGGTGCGCGGGCGCAGCTGCAGGCGCAGGAGTCGCCCGTCCTGGACGCCGCCGGGCAATGAACAGGCACATGCCCGAAAACGCGCACACCGCCAGCGTGCGATAGGTGAACCAGCAATGAATGTATGCGTGATTGCCCGTGCCTGCGTACCACAGGAAGGGCAGCATGCACAGCCCGATATGCGCCTGCCACATGTGCAGGCGCAGACCGTCTCGACGCCTGCGCGCCATGAAGAAGGCCGCGCAGACCAACGCGAATGCAACCCCCGCGAACATGGCGGGCGAGATGAAGAAGAAAGCCTGCCGCATAAGCACTCTGATCAGGGATGTGCGTTGGCCGCCGCCGTTGGACATGGAGGCGCGCAGGCAAATCGTCTCCAAAACACCCGCTTCCTCCCCGCTGAGCAGCGCGCACAGCGCCCACTTTGCCGCCCACATGCCAACATAGCCGATCCCCCAGCCCACCAGCGTCGCCGCCAACAGCCGCAGCCCCTGTTTTGCGTCGCCCTCCGAGGCGCACACTGCGAGCGTCGCCGGTATGCCGTAGGCGACCAGCGGGTAGGACAGCAGGTCGAGGTAACTGGTCATGCAGCCGATCAGCACGAAAAACAGAGCAAGCCTTTCGATGCTCGTCAACAGACGCTCCCGCCAGATGAGTAGCGCGATCGCGCCAAGCATGCTCACGGAAAAGACCGATGTAAACTGTAAGGACATGGAGATGGCTACGGGACTGAGCATGAGCAGCGTCAGCAGAAGGGGAAGTATGTACCTGCGCAGCTTGCGCACATACATAAGCGCGCACAGCCCCAGTACGAGCGCGGCCAGCCACACCGCGTTGAGCGTGCGAATCTGTTCGTAGGCCAAGATCGAAAGCAGCGGCTTGAGCGTCACAAGGTAGCCATGCCAGTAGCGCGCATAACTGCTCTGCTCGGGCTGCGTCTGCGCGTCTGTGTGCAGCAGCACCAGCATCAGCGCCGGGTTCTGGCCATGCGCGAACGGACGGTAGACGTTGAGCGTCCGCTGCAACAGCGGTGCGTCCGCGCAATAGGCGGCCTGTTGCAGCATCAGCGCGTCCGTGAAGTTGTCCAGTCGCGCGGTCGACCCGAGCGCGCGAACAGAGGGATATGTCCTTTCTCTGGAAAATGTGTCCACAGACGCGGCAAGGTTGTCGGCCATCGGCGCTGTGGGCAGCGCAAACGCCGCGACCAGCAGCGCAAGCCCCACAGCGGCGCACAACGCGATCAGCAGCGCCGATTTTCCCAGTAACTTTATGCACTTTTTCATTATCCCTCTGCCCCCATCCCTAAATTCAGGCGCGGAGAACTGCACCGACAGCACGATTATAACATTTTCAAACAAAAAGTCAATATTTTGCCAAAGAAACGCCGTATTTGTGCGCAAATTGCGCCTCCGGAATCAATGCCTTGTGTCGTGCGCCGGTTTGTGGTATACTCCAGAATGGAGAACTGGGGGTGTACGAATGGAAAAAATTCGCACGACCGTGCGCGTGGCGGGCAAGGACTACACCATTGCCAGCTACGACCCGGAGGCGCACGTCAAGCGCGTGGCGGCCTATGTGGACCGCAAGCTCAGCGAGCTGTCGGCGGCCACGCGGCTTCCGCAGGCGCAGCTGTCGGTGCTGGCCGCGCTGGACATCGCCGACGACATGCTCAAGGCGCACGACGAGATCAACCGCCTGCGCCGTGAGCTGATGGAGGCGCAGAAAAAGCTCGAAGGCGCGCAATGAGCGAGCTGCTATCTCCCGCGGGGAGCATGGAGGCGCTCGTGGCCGCGGTGCAGAACGGCGCGGACGCGGTGTACTTCGGCGCGCGGCTGTTCAACGCCCGCCGGGGCGCGGAGAACTTTGACGGGGACGGCCTTGCGCAGGCGGTCTCGTATTGTCATGCGCGCGGCGTGAAGGCGCATGTGACGCTCAACACGCTCGTCCGACAGGACGAGCTGCCCGCGCTGGAGGCGCAGATCGCGCAGATCGCGCAGGCCAACGCGGACGCGGTCATCGTGCAGGATCTGGGCGTTGCCGCCAGCGTGCGCCGCATCGCGCCGGGGCTGAGCCTGCACGCCAGCACGCAGATGGCCGTGCACAACCGGCAGGGCGTGGAGTTTCTCGCGCGCCACGGCTTTTCGCGCGCGGTGCTGGCCCGGGAGATGTCCCTGCGGGAGATCGAAAACTGCGCCGGCCTGGACGTGGAGCTGGAGGCGTTCTGCCACGGCGCGCTGTGCGTGTCCTGCTCCGGGCAGTGCCTGTTTTCCAGCCTGGTCGGCGGGCGCAGCGGCAACCGCGGCATGTGCGCGCAGCCCTGCCGCCTGCCCTACCGGCTGGGGGAGAAGCGCGGATACCTGCTGTCCCCGCGCGATTTGATGCTCGTGGACGCGCTCGCGGACATGCGCCGCGCGGGCGTCGCCTCCTTCAAGATCGAGGGTCGGCTCAAGCGGCCGGAGTATGTGGCGGTGGTCACGGGCATCTACCGCCGCGCGCTCGACGGCGACCGCGTGACCGACGCAGACCGCGAGGCGCTTTTGCAGATATTCAACCGCGGCGGGTTCAGCCGGGGATACCTGCGCGATATGAACGACGCGGCGCTGATGTGCCCCGACCGGCCGGACCACGCGGGCGTGCTGGTCGCGCAGGGCGGCGTCCTGCTGCGCGATGTGCGCGCGGCGGACGCGCTCGTGCAGCGCGGCCCCGGCGGGCAGGACAGGGCGCTTCGCCTGAACGGGCGCGCGGGCGGGCGCGTCGCGCAGGCAGGAAGCATCTTCCGCCTTGCGGATGCGCAGCAGCTCGCCCGCGCGCGGGAAAGCTACGCGCAGGAGAACAG
>DXVG01000118.1 GCA_019409045.1 Clostridiales bacterium
GACGAGTGCGTGCGCCTGGCCGCACGGCAGGCAGCGCGCACGCCGGGCGGCGTGCTGGTGCAGGACACGGCCTGGCCCGGATACGAGCAGGTCCCGCTGTGGATAATGCAGGGCTATCTCACCATGGCGCTGGAGGCGGACGAGCAGCTCGGCGCGCCGCCGACGCACATATTCCTGCAGGCGGGCGTGGGCTCGATGGCCGCGGCGGTGGCGGCGTACTTCCACCTGCGCCATCCGGAAGCGCCGCCGCGCGTGATCGTGGTGGAGCCCACGGCGGCGGACTGCTTTTTCCGCAGCGCGCGCGCCGGGCGCATCGAGGCGGTGCGCGGCGACATGAACACGATGATGGCGGGGCTGGCCTGCGGCGAGCCCAACCCTATCGCGTGGGACATACTCGACCGCCTGGCCTGCGCGTTTCTCTCCTGCGAGGACGCGGTGGCTGCGCGGGGCATGCGCATGCTGGCGGCGCCGGCGGGCGGGGACGCACCCGTGGTATCCGGCGAGAGCGGCGCGGTGTGCCTGGGCGCGCTGCCCGAGCTTGTGGCGGACAGCGCGGCGCGCGGCGCGCTGGGGCTCGGCCCGGACGCGCGGGTCCTGCTGTTTTCCACCGAGGGCGCGACCGACCCGGAGAACTACCGCCGCGTGACGGGTGCGGTGCGCGTGTAGCGCCGCGCAAACGCGCCCCCGAACGCAAGGGTTCGGGGGCGTTGGCGCCCTATCGCTCCCACTTGTCGGCGAGGCTGTCGATCTGGCTGGTGAACTTCGCAAGCTCCTTGTTTGCCATGCCCTCGCAGCCGCGCGCAACGCGCATCAGGCGGTTGACCGCGTCGAGCAGGCGATCCAGCGCATTGCTCTTGGCGCGCTGCTTGGCCTTGAGCGCGGGCACGCCCTCGGGCCACTCCACCACCTCGTCCGCCGCCAGGTCGTACACAGCGCCGCTGAAGGGCGCGCGCGCGTCGTACCCCATGCCCTTGAGCGAATCCACGAACGCGCGGCAGGAGGCGTCGTCCCCGTGGTTGACAAACACGCGCCGGGGCTTTTCCTCAAACGCCTTGAGCCATGCGATCAGCCCGTCGCGGTCGGCATGGCCGCTCACGCCGGGCAGCGTCTTGACCTCGGCGGCGACCTCCACTTCCTCGCCGAAGAGCTTGACCTTCTTCGCGCCCTCGACGATCTGCCGCCCCAGCGTGCCCTCGGCCTGATAGCCGACGAACAGCACGGTGGATTCCCTGCGCCAGAGGTTGTGCTTGAGGTGGTGGCGGATGCGGCCGGCCTCGCACATGCCGCTGGCGGAGAGCACGACCTTGGGGGTCTTGTCGAAGTTGATGTTCTTGCTCTCCTCCACGCTGACGCTGGTCTTGAGCCCGTCAAACCAGATGGGGTTCACGCCCTCGCGGATGAGCGCGCGCGTCTCATCGTCCAGCGAGTCCGGCTCGGCCTGCAAAAACACCGCCGTGGCCTCGTTGGCAAGCGGGCTGTCCACATACACGGGGAAGCCGTCGTGCCCGTGCACGAGGCCCTCGAGCTTGATCTGGCGCAGGAAGTAGAGCATCTCCTGCGTGCGGCCCACGGCGAAGGAGGGGATGATGACGTTGCCGCCGCGGTCGAACGTGCGCTGCAGCACCTCGGCAAGCGCCCGAGGGTAGTCCACGCGCGCCTTCTGGTGCAGGCGGTCGCCATAGGTGGACTCGATGACCAGCATGTCCGCGCCCTGGACGGGCTGCGGGTCCCGCAAGAGGGGCTGGCCGGTGTTGCCCACGTCGCCGCTGAAGACGAGCTTGCGCTCCACATCGCCCTCGCGCAGCCACAGCTCGATGGCCGCGGAGCCCAGCAGGTGGCCGATGTCGGTAAAGCGTATGTCCACGCCCTCGAGCACCTGTAGCCGCTCCCCGTAGCGGCAGGGCCGCAGCAGGGAGAGCGCGCCCTCGGCGTCCTCCAGCGTGTAGAGGGGCTCCTCGAGGGGGCCGCCCGCGCGCTGCGCCTTGCGGTTTTTCCACTCCGCCTCGGACTGCTGTATGTGCGCGCTGTCGCGCAGCATAATCTGCAGAAGGTTGCACGTCTCCAACGTCGCGTAGATCGGCCCGCGGAAGCCCCGCTTGTACAGAAGCGGCAGGTTGCCGGAGTGGTCGATGTGCGCGTGCGTCACCAGCGCGCACAGGACGTCCGCAGGCGGTATGGGAAGCTCGCGGTTGACGAAGCGGTTCACGCCCTGCTCCATGCCGCAATCGACGACAAATGCGCGGCCATTGACGGTTAGCAGCGTCTGGCTACCCGTCACCTCGTGCGCCGCGCCCAGAAATTCCATGCGCATACGCTCACGCTCCTTTTTTCCATTATACCCGCTTTGTGCAGGCTTAGCAAGCGCGCTTTTTTCGCCGGGACACTTCCCATGCGCGCGGTGGATGTGCTATAATCGGAAAAACGGCGCGATCGGTCGCGCGTGAGGTGTGCACTATGTTTGAACAGCATCGGGAACGAAACCTGTCCATGGTGATGGACTTTTATGAGCTGACCATGTCCAACGGCTATTTCCGGGACGGCGTGGGCAATGTGCGCGCGGCGTTTGACGTGTTCTACCGCAAAAACCCCGACAGCGGCGGCTTTGCCATATTCGCGGGGCTCGAGCAGGTGGCCGACTACATCCGCAGCCTGCACTTCGACGCGGAGGACATAGACTTTCTGCGCGCGCAGGGCATATTCGACGAGGATTTTCTCGAATACCTGCGCCATTTCCGCTTCACCGGCGACCTCTACGCGCTGCGCGAGGGCACGGTGATGTATCCCAACACGCCGGTGGTGACGGTGGTCGCGCCGCTGATCGAAGCGCAGATCGTGGAGACGGCGCTGCTTCTGGAGATCAACCACCAGTCGCTGATCGCCACCAAGGCCAACCGCATCGTGCGCGCGGCGCAGGGGCGCGTGGTCAGCGATTTCGGCGCCCGCCGCGCCCACAACATAGACTCCGCCGTCTACGGCGCGCGCGCCTCCTACATCGGCGGCGTGGATTCCACCGCCACGGTGCTGGCCGGGCAGATGTTTAATATCCCCGTTTCCGGGACGATGGCGCACTCGTGGGTGATGTTCTACCCGGACGAGTACACGGCCTTTGAAAAGTACGCCCGCGCCTATCCCGACGGCTGCACGCTGCTGGTGGACACCTACGACGTGCTGGAAAGCGGCGTTCCCAACGCCATCCGCGTGGCCAAAGAGGTGCTGGAGCCGATGGGCAAGCGCCTCAGGGGCATCCGTCTGGACAGCGGCGATTTGGCCTACCTTTCCAAAAAATCCCGCGCCATGCTCGACGAGGCGGGGCTGACGGACTGCAAGATCGTCGCCTCCAACAGTCTGGACGAGATGACCATCTCCTCCCTGCTCAGTCAGGGGGCGAAGATCGACATCTTCGGCGTGGGCGAACGGCTGATCACCGCGCGCAGCGAGCCGGTGTTCGGCGCGGTGTACAAGCTGGTAGCCGTGGAGGAAAACGGCCGCTTCGCGCCGCGCATCAAGATCTCCGAAAACGTGGAAAAGGTCACCAACCCCGGCCTCAAGCGGCTGTTGCGCGTCTACGACCAGCACGGCAAGAGCGTGGCGGACCTTCTGACGCTGGCGGAGGAACCGCTGCCGGGCGCGGAACCGTACCGCTTCGTCGATCCCGTGCGACCGTGGCGCATCCGTCACTTTGAGAACTGCCGCTTTGAGGACATGCATGTGTGCGTGTTCAAGGGCGGAAAGCTCATGTATCAGCCCGAGCCTCTTAACGAGGTGCGCGCCTATGTGCAGCGGCAGCTTTCCTCGCAGGTGTGGGAGGAGGAGCAGCGCTTTGAAAACCCGCACATACACTATGTGGATATGAGCCCGCGCATGTACGAACTGAAGATGAGCATGCTCGACAAGGCGCGCGGATAATTTGGAAAGGCATGGGAACCTTCGCGGGCGCTTCCGCGCCCAAGGAGATACGGAAACATTCCGAATTTTGAAGAAAGCGAAGTGATCCCCATGAAAAAGCTGCTGGCGGCGCTGGCCGCCCTGTGCCTCACCCTTGCCCCCGTGGCCTTGGCGGAGCCGGAGAATACCGCCACCCTCTATGTGGTCGCCTACGGCGAGGAGGTGGGGCAGTACCCGCTGGGATATTCAGGGGAATTGACCGCCGAAAGGCTGCTGGAAGGGCTGTCCGCGCTGACGGAGCACGCCTTTGCCTGTGAAAGCATCGAGCGGGAGGGCGAGGCGATCACCCTCACATGGTCGAGCGAGGCCTCGCTCATGCCCGGCGTGGACGCGCCCATGGAAGTGGAAAGCCTGCAATTGACCTTCTACGATTTTGATTCCACGCTGCAATTCATGCTGGACAGCGCCTACCACACGCTGGTCAACAATCTGGGCGTGCAGAAGGTGTTTTTCAACACCATCGAAAGCGCGGGGCTGCACTTTTTGAACACCGACGGCACATGGGCGCTGCCCGCAGGGGCCGCCTACAACGGCAGCTTTGCAAGCTGGTACGCCACAGGCTATACCTTTGAGGACACGCGATCGCCGGAGATGATGGGCGACCCGGGCGACAACATCAGCGCCGAAGACGCGGCTCAGATCGCCTACGCCTACCTCGCATACGGGGAGGGCGCGGACGGCTGGCGCATCATCCTTGAGGGCTTCTCGGAGGCGGATGGCTGCGAGGGCTACGCCTTCAGCATTGGTCAGGGCGATGGCGACGGCTACGCGGAGAGCTTCGGCGCGCTGGTGACCTACGATGGCGGCGTGTACGCACGCAAGGCCGGGGAAACGGAGTATACGCTTTTCACGAATTGGAAGTAAACCGCAAAAAGCATCGGCGGTGGGGCAGGGCGTTCTGCCGCCTTTTTGTTCCTTTCTCCGCCGTTTTACCGCGGTATTCTTTGAAATAGAAAATGATAATGACGATAAAATAGGTAAGTTGTAGATTGGAGTTAGTTATGAAAAATGTAATATATATATTAATTCAATGCACTTGGGGATTGCCACAAACATTGTTAGGATTTATAGTACTTTTAATTAATATAAAAAATAAACATTATTTTTATCACGGTGCAATTATTACTGAAAGAAATGTTCCTTCAAGTGTATCTTTGGGAATGTTCGTCTTTACAACAACTAATCCGATGAAAGATAAAAGAACAAAAAATAAAATACCAGATGAAGAATTAAGTAAAAGGCTTTTAGTTCACGAATATGGTCATACAATTCAATCCCTTATTTTGGGACCATTATATTTAATAATAATGGGGATTCCATCAACACTATGGGGATTTTTGCCATATTTTCAAAATAAAAGAAACAACGGAGTATCTTACTTTAGCTTTTTTACAGAAAAGCTTGCTAATTATTTAGGTGAAAAAGTTACAAAAGAAAAATCAATGGAAAATGCTATTATATAAATTACAATTTTAGTGAGAGTAATTATATTGATAATTACTTTACATACTTATGGTACACTGTTTCTAACACACCGCAGGGAGGAAACGCCATGAAGGATACCCGGGCAATGGCCTATGTGAACATGTACGGCGTTCTGGGCGCGCTGGAAAACCTTTGCGCCATGGACGCAAAGGCAAAAGAAATTCTCGCGGGGCTGAAAAAGCCGGTTTCGATGTGCCTGGAGGTCAAAGACGGCCCCTGCTGCACCTTCCACTTCACCCGCGAGGGCTGCCGCATGACCGAGGGCGACACGGATTGCACCTGCAAAATGCGCTTTGCCTCGCCGGAAAAGTTCAACAACCTCATCGACCACGCCAAGCCCGGCATGCCGGTCAAGGGCGTGGTGCAGCTGCTCACCTTCCTCACCGGGCCGTTTACCAAGCTCACCGACCGCCTGACCGAGCTTTTGCGCCCCTCGGAGGAAGCCATGCGCGAGCGGGCGTTTTTTGAGGAGAGCACCATCCTCACCATGTACACCAT
>DXVG01000119.1 GCA_019409045.1 Clostridiales bacterium
GGCTTTTGTTTGTGCAGTACCTGTCGGTCCTGTGGACGATGCTCATGGAGGCGCTGAACGTGCCGCTTCTGGACATGTCGCCAACGCTTCCGGACAACGTGCCGGACGCCATGCTCATGGTGATCTACTACGCGGCGCTGCCCGGCGTGTGCGAGGAGGTGTTCTTTCGCGGCGCCATGCTCGGCGCGTTCGAGCGCGTGGGCACACGCCGCGCCGTGGCGCTCACGGCGGTGCTGTTCACGCTCATGCACGGCTCCATCGAGGGCTTCCCCGCGCAGCTTCTGCTGGGGCTGATGCTGGGCTACCTCGCCTACGCGTTTGACAGCGTGTACGCGCCCATCGTGTATCACACGGTGCACAACGCCGCCATCGTGCTGATCAACCTCTACGCCACCGGTACCGAGACGACGGCGCAGGAGGCGGAGCTGCTCGCGCAGGGCACGTTCGCCTACTTCGGCGGCTGGCCGGGGGTGATGCAGCTCGTGCTGTACACGGCGCTGCTCGGCTGGGCGATGCGCGGCTTTCTGCGGGTGGTGCAGCACAGCGCGCACAGGCGCGGCGTGGCGTGCGTGCCGCCGGGCGGGGAGAAGCTCGGCGTGGGCGCGCGCGTGCTGCTCGGGCTGGGCGTGGCGGCGCTGGCGCTCGTGTACATCGGAAACGCGCTGATCGCGCGGGAGCTTGCCGGGGGCGCGGCATGAACGCTCTGATCCTCTGCGTGGGCAGGCTCAAGGAGCCCTGGCAGCGCGCAGGCGCGGAGGAGTACCTAAAGCGCCTCTCGCGCTATGGCAAATACGCCGTGGAGCAGGTGGACGACGCGCCCGACAGCCTCGGCAGGCGCGCCGTGGAGCGCGAGGGCGAGGCGCTGCTTCGGCGCATCCGCCCGGGCGACCATGTGGTTGCGCTGTGCGTGGAGGCGCGCGCGCCGGACTCGCCGGGGCTGGCCGCGCTGGTGGACGGCTGGGAGCGGCGCGGCGCGCGCACGGTGCTGGTCATCGGCGGCTCGAACGGCCTGTCGGAGGCCGTGCTCGCGCGCGCGGACGAGCGGCTGTCGTTTTCAAATCTGACGTTCCCGCACGGGCTGATGCGCGTGATACTGCTCGAACAGCTCTACCGCGCCGAGCGCATACGCGCCGGGGAGCCCTACCACAAGTGAGGCAAGGGAACCGGCGGCGCGCGCCCGACGTCCAATTTCCAAACGCATCAACGCACAAAAGGGGGATGCCCATGACCACAGATATCCCGAAGCGCAGCGCGCGCAGGGCCGCCGCGGCGAGTCCGGCCGGCAAGCCGCGCGGGCGAAGGACGCGGTCCGGCGGGCGGAGGCTCGCGGCGCTTGTCGTGGTGCTTGCGCTGATGGCGGGCAGCTTTGCGCTGGGCTGGTACTTTGGCGTGGATTCCACGCGCTACAAGGGCGGCATACTGCTGGTGAACGAGGATAACCCGCTCAGCGCGGACTATGTGCCCGAGGCGCTCGTCAACCTCTACGAGCAAAAGCACTCCTTCCGGTTGGCGCGCAGCGACATATACGTCACGCGCGAGACCTATGAGGCGATGGAGGAGATGTTCGCCGCCGCCGAGGCCGACGGCGTGAACGGCTTCATCGTCACCAGCGGCTACCGCGACTACGAGCGGCAGGCGGAGATCTACGCCGAGAGCGAGCCGGGCTACGCGCAGCCGCCCGGGGCCAGCGAGCACCAGACGGGCCTGTGCTTCGACGTGACCACCGAGACAAGCGACGGCTTCGAAAGCACGGAGCAGTACGCCTGGCTCCGGGAGCACGCGCATAAGTACGGCTTCATACAGCGCTCCCCCGCCAATAAGGCGCACATCACCGGCATCAGCTATGAGCCCTGGCACTACCGCTACGTCGGCGTCACCGCCGCCACCCAGATCCGCAATCAGGATATCACCCTGGAGGAATACGTCGGAGCGGTGCCCGCCGCATAGGCCGCCACCAAAAGGCGGGCGCTCAGAGCGCTGACAGAGCCCCCAAGCGCAAAAATCACTTCCGAAAGAAAATAAGCGGAAGTGATTTTTGCTTCCTGCGTCAGCATCGCCTGCAAAATCTGGCCGCTTACGTCCATGCAAGCTCCCTTGTCTTGCGGGCTTTCGCAACGCCCTGGCAGTCTGTTGACTTTGTCAACATACTCAGGCCGCTGACAAAGCCCCCAAACGCAAAAATCACTTCCGAAAGAAAAGAAGCGGAAGTGATTTTTGCTTCCTGCGTCAGCATCGCTTGCAAACTGCGGTCACTTACGTCTATGTAAGCTCCCTTGTTTGCAAGCTCGCTTCCTTGTCTTGCGGGCTTTCTCAACGCCCTGGCAGTCTGTTGACTTTGTCAACATACTGAATACTGAGCGCCCAGCACAAAAAGGCGCGCCCACCGTTTTTGGGGTGGGCGCGCCGTGGGGTTTGGGTTATGCGTTCGGTTCGGTTATGTCAATGTGGTACAGCGTCCAGGTGCCATCCGCCTGCTCGCGGAAGATATAGGCTTCGATGCGCGTCTCATCCTGCGTGGCGATCTCCAGCGCGATCACCATGGCGTCCGCGCCGTCGATCGGCTCGAGCTCGAACAGCTCCGCGACCTGCGCGTCGTAGGCCGTCTTCTCCTCCGCCGTCATCGCCGCGATGCGCGTGCCCACCGTCTCGATCAGCGCAAGCGCCTCGTCGCTCAGCGCAATATCCAGCACCTTCAGCGCGTAGTCCACTTCGCCCTGGAGAGACAGCGCGCCTTCCAGCACCACCATGATCTGCTCTACAACCGGCAGGCTCTCCAGCGCCGTCATCTCCTGCGCTGCAAGCACCTCTTCGGCGTTGACGATGCGGATCTCCAGCGTCTGGCCGTACTTTTCCTCCAGTATATTCACGCTGTTGGCCAGCACAACGGCCATGCGCCGCGGATTGGGCTCGACGCTCGCTTCCTCGTCCGCCGCATCCGACGCATCCCCGGGCACGACATAGCCGCACAGTGCGCACTTGCCGTCCTTGAGCGTGTGCGCCTCCTCGCGAGAGACGTCCTCCTCCAGGATATCGCTGGACAAAAGCAGATCGCAGAACTCGCAATACGCAGCTTCGACGATGTCCCCGATGGCGGTGTGTCCCTGTGCGCCGTTGGACGCGTATTTCTCGGGCAGGAACACCTCTTCAATGTTGACGTCGCCCGTGTGTTCGCAGACATGGCCGCACTCGGTGCAGACCTGCTGTTCCGTCTCTTCGTCGTACGCATAGCTGTGCGGGACGTCCTGCTTCGATACGGTTTCTCCGGGCGTGCGCTCAACATAGTCGCAGTGCTCGCAGGTGGTGACGGTAACTTCCTGCCCGGTGAAGCTATGGCCCTGGTCTGTGACGTTGGTGTACTCCACATTTTCGTACTCCACGGTGGACACAGACTCAGAGTGTTTGCAGACATGGCGGCAGACCTCGCAGGCATATTCGCCCTGCGCATTTTGCACATAGGTGTGCGCGGCCAGCTGATCCTGCGCGGCCGTCTCGACCTCGTCGAGCACCTCGCCGCAGTCCTTGCAGACGGTCGTCTCCCTGACCTTGCCGCCCGTGACGACGTGCTCCGCATCGTCCACAGGCTCGCACGTCTCCACGGAGATCACCTCGGTGCGTGTCTCGGTGTTGTCGTGCGCGCATGTGTTTTCATAGTCGCACACCGTACACCTGCCGTCCTGGAAGGTATGCGCCGTCTCCTCGTAGATGTATTCAAAATCGCTCTCGGCCCATCTCTCTCCGCACAGCGGGCATACCCAGTGGGTCAGCGTCGTGTAGCCCTCGACGTGCGTGCTGTCATCCAGTGCGTAAACGAAAAGTCCATTCTTGATCGTATCCTTCTCCATGCCCCTCTCGTGCTCGCAGACATCGCATACCGCGCCGCAGAGATCGCATTTGGAGTCGGTATCGTAATCGACGTGCGCGACCTCGACCGACTTGACTTCCTCCTCGTCCCATTCGGCCTCGCAGTCAAGGCACATGTAGCGCACATACACGTCGGCCACGCCGATGTGCGTTCCCCGGCCGGTGTCGATGGGCTTGCCCCGGCCATAGATAATGCTGTCAAGGCTGTAATACTCCGCATCCCAGACGCTGACGCGGTTCTCATGTTCGCATGTGTTTACATATCCACAGTCGTGGCACACGCCCTCGTCGTCGAACTCGTGCCTCTCCAACATCACTCCCTGCGGCTCGACGATGGACACGGCCAAATGCGCGCCGCAGTCCTCGCAACATATGCCTCTTCTATGATAACCGTCTATGCAGCGGTGGTACTTTTCGTTGTATTGCTCGGTTTCGCCGTCTGTAAACCACTCGTCCAACCATGTGTTTTCGTGCGCGCAGCCATCGCTCTCCTGTCCGAAGCCGCCGTCCTCGCGCTGTCCGCAGACGCAGATGCCGTCCACATAAACATGCTCCTCGTCGGTAAACAGATCGCGCTCATCTGTCACGAAGTCTTTGCAGCCCGGGCACCGTTTGAAGACCTCATATGAGTCGACCCTTCTATGCGTTTGCGCGTCTACGATCCAGTAGTATGTGTATATCGGCTCTCTGGCGGACCATACGCTCTCAGGCTCTTCCACCAGCACATGTTCGTGCTCCGGGCTGTAGCCGCAGCTTCCGCAGACGCCGTTCTCATCGTATGTATGCGCGCTCCTTTCCCATATGATCTCTTCCTTGACCTCGTCGGTCACAAATCCGCACACCGCGCACGCATGCCAGGAGTACTTCTCATAGGCATAGGCATGCTCCTGCTCCGTTATCTCCTTGTCGATCTTGTCCCACTTGATTTCTTCCTCTGCGTTCACCGTGGGATGCGTACACTTGTACCCGCAGTCCGCGCACACCACTTCCTCGCCCTGCATGACGTAGTGATGCGCCTGGGTGAAGGGCTCGTCCGCGCCGACGAAGACCTCCTCGCCGATCACATGGTTGCATTCGTTGCAGTAGGGCGTCTGGTAATGCCGGACCGTTACGGTGTGCACGCTTCCATTGCCGGAGATCTGCGTGTAGACGCGCTCCGACCGCTCGGTGTGCGTAATCGCTTCAACGGGATGCTCTTTGCATTCCTCTTCGTCCAGACCGGCAGAGGGGTTCTCTGCGATCGCGGCGCACAGGCTCAGAAGCATCAGCGCGCTCAAAAGCAGCGCCATGAGCCGTCTTCCCTTGGTGTTCCTCATCCTTGTATTCTCCCCTTCTCTTGATTTGCCAAACCATCCCTCATCCCTATCTTCTCTGTCAATTAAATTTAAGTTTATATATGAGAATATAATGTAAAGGGCCGTCGGGATGCACCCGATGGCCCGGATCGTCGCTCCCGGGAGGGCACGAGAGGGGTTTGCCCTCGCGCGCCCTCCTCGTTTCCGGCGGCGCGGCCTATGCGGTCGCGCCGATGCGCCAGACGGTCATGGTGGCGTTGGCGTAGTTCAGGTCGCTGTCGGAGGGTACGGCGGTGAGCGTGGCCGTGCCGGAGGGCACGCTCACCACGGTGAGGATGGACAGGTTCGCCGGGCTGTTGACCACCGAGAAGCGGTGGCTGGCCGTGGCGCCGGCGATGGCCGCGCCGTTTAGGTCCAGCGAGACGCTGGCGGTCACGGGCACCGCCGTGCCCACGGGCACCTCCACGTCGGCGTGGAAGTCCACGAGGTACACGCCGGGCTGCGCAATGGAGACCGCGCCGCTGCCGGATGCGTGGGTGATGGCCGAGCCGTAGCTCGCCACGTCTGTATCGTAGGTCAGCGCCACGCCGTCGGCGGACGTCTGCTCCGCCGGGTTGGTCACGCTCAGAAGGTTCGGCACGGCGTCCGCGCCGGACGCACCCGTCGGACCGGTGGGACCGGTGGGGCCGGTGGGGCCGGTCGGGCCAGTCGGGCCAGTTGCGCCTGTCTCGCCGGTGTCGCCGGTCGCCCCGGTGGGACCGGTGGGGCC
>DXVG01000012.1 GCA_019409045.1 Clostridiales bacterium
GCTCAGCATGTTCCCCACGGCGGCGGCCGCCGGGGAGACCCTCCCGCCGTGGCGCAGGTGCTCCAGCGTATCCACCGTAAACCAGTGGCAGACCTTCAGCCGCTTCTTCCCGACCCACGCGGCAAGCTCCTCGATGCCCATGCCCGCGTACTGCATGCGGGCCGCCTCGCGCACCAGGAACCCTTCGCCCACGGAGGCGCACAGCGTGTCCACACTGATGAGCCTGCGCTGTGGGTACATCGGCCGCAGCGTTTCCATGCAGAGCCGGGCGGCGTTGAGCGTGCCGGACATGCCGGAGGAAAACCCGAGGTACAGAACGTCCCTTCCCTCGCGCAGCGCCTCTTCAAAGGCCGCGCGGTAGGCCGCCTCGTTGATCTGCGAGGTGGAGGCGAATTTCCCCTGCCGCTGCATGCCGTAGAACTGCCGGGCGCTCAGGTTCCCCTTCGGGCCGTACAGGAAGGCGTCATCATCGACCGAAACCGTCATTGGGACGACGCGCACGCGGGGGAGGTCGACCATCATGTCCTCTGAAAAATCGGCGGTCGCGTCGGTGAATATGCAGTACTCGGGAATGATCTTATAGGCCATGGGTCAGCCCTCGGCGCCCTTGCAGCGGCCGCAGGCTTCGCAGCCCTGCCAGAGCGCATCCGCCTTGGGCGTCCAGTTTTCGGCGTAGACCTTTGTCTTGTCGCACAGGTGGTCCACCGATTCCGGGCTCTCGTAGTCCGTGCTGACCGCGCCGGTCTGCTTGACCATGGCGCGCAGCTTTTCGGGGTTCTCCAGCATCGGGCAGGGCCTGAGCATGTTCTCGTTGAAGGGCTGGCCGTCGTGGTAGGCCATGAAGATCGGGCTTTTGAGCGCCTCGAGCACGGTGCAATCGTAGATGTTGCAGTTGGAGTAGTGGATGAACACGCACGGCTCCACGTCTCCCCGCGCGTTGATGTGCAGGTAGCTGCGGCCGCCGGCGATGCAGCCGCCCACATACTCGGCGTCGTTCTGGAAGTCCATGGTGAAGATCGCCTTGCTGTCGCGGTATGCGCGTATGCGGTGCATGATGCGCTCGCGCTGCTCGGGCGTGGGCAAGAGCTCCGTCGCCGCGTTGTTGCCCACCGGCATGTAGTGGAAAAACCAGGCAAACAGCGCGCCGGAGTCGATCATGAAATCGAAAAACGCCTCGCTGGAGATGTCCTCGCAGTTCCTGCTGGTGTAGCACACGGAGGTGCCAAAGGGCAGGCGGTGCTCCTTGAGCAGGCGCATGGCCTCGGTCACCTTCCGGTAAACGCCCGCGCCGCGGCGGCTGTCGTTGGTCTCCTCAAAGCCCTCCAGAGAGATGGCCGGCACAAAGTTCTTCACCCGCAACAGCTCTTCGCAGAACGCCTCGTCGATGAGCGTGCCGTTGGTGAAGGCCAGAAACTCGCAATCCGGGTGCATCTCGCACAGGCGGATGAGGTCGGCCTTGCGCACCAGAGGCTCGCCGCCGGTGTATATGTACATGTAGGTGCCCATCTGCTTGCCCTGGCGGATGATGGAGTCGATCGCCTCGAGGCTCAAGTTTAACTGGTTGCCGTACTCCGCCGCCCAGCAGCCGGTGCAGTGCAGGTTGCAGGCAGAGGTGGGGTCCAGCAGGATCGCCCACGGTATGTTGCAGCCCTCGCGCTCCCGCCATTCGTCCTGCGTCGCGCTGCCCTTGAGGCTGGCGTTGAACAGGAAGTTCTGGAAAAACGCCCTGCGAACGCCCGGGTCGAGCTCGTAGACCTTGAGCACGAGCTGATACCAGTTGTTCTTCTCCTCCACGACCTTGCGGATCGCCGCGCGCTGGGTGGCGTACCAGTCCTTCGGGACGAATTTGTCCACCAGCGCCAGCAGCTTGGGCATGTTCTCGTCCGGGTTGCCCTCGATGTATTTCAGGGCCTGGTTGACGGCAAAGTTCTGCATTGCTTCTCGGGTTTTGGAAATTGCCACGTTTCCCCGCTCCTTTCGCAAATGAGGTTGTGTCCATTCTAACCGGCGCCCTCCGGCCGCGTCATTAGACAAAGCCGCAGGGGCGTATGAATTCATGACAGAACGGAAAAATTGTCGCTTTATCATACGTTTTGCCGAAAGTGTCTATTGTACGGCCCGCGCGCGGGGCATAAGATGATTCCATATAATGCGGGGATGCGGCCTGATCCGCCGCGCGGAAGGGGGCGTCTTTGTGCGGGAGACGGCTTCCCGCCCGGCGCGCCCAAAATGACATCGGAGGTGATTTTTTATGGAGAACAGCGTCTCAAAGGTATTGATCGAAACCGTCGTGCGAAAAACGCTGCGCGATATGAAGGACGACCCGGACAGGAGCATCCGCAACCTGGTGGACAGGGCGCTGCTGGTCAGCGGGGGACGGTTTCAGAAGCGGTTTTTCCAGACCGCGCAGAGCATGCTGCACAATGAGCAGAGCGCCTACTACGCGCTGGTGCGCAGCGTGGTGGAGAACATCGACCACGAGCGGCTGCTCCGCTTCGGCATGAATATTGGATACAACAGCTGCACCATCGGCGCGAAGAAGATACGCGAGATCGAGGCCAGGGAGGGCTTCAACATACCGTGGGCCATGTTTCTGGAGATCGACGCGGGCGATTTCGCCAGGCAGCGCCGGCGCTACGCCGCGCTGGTCGAGGAGGGCGGCGAGCTGGGCATCTATACATGGTTTCTGCGCGCGAACGGCTTTTGCCGCGATGTGTTTGAGTGGATCGAGCAGTACCCGGACTGCGCGTTCGGCCTGCTGTGCGCGCCGGAGACTGTGAACGACGAGCTCGTCGGCGAGGCGGAGCGGCTGAACAACCTGATCGTCGGCGTCGGGCTGGGCGCGCGGACCGAAGATGCCTGCGAGGCGCTCCGCGCGCGGAAGATGCTGTATTGCATCTACTGCCAATACGGCGAGGACCGGCTGCGCGAGATCCTCAGCGACGACCTTCTGCACGACACGCAGGCGCTGGGCGCGCCGTTCACCGTATTTTTGCCCGAGGAGAGCTGCGCAAAGTCGGCGCAGGCGCGCGTGTTTGGCTACACGCAGCGCACCCGTAAGGAGCAGCGATTCCCCACCATACCGTGGGAGCTGTTTCAGGACAGCATGGCGGTGGACGCCATCATCTCCGGGGACGGCTGCTCCGCGGGCTTTCGCGCGGACGGCTCCTTCTTCGCGCTGGCGAACCGCCGGGAGGGGAATGGGATGACGCTTCAGGAGCACTCGCTCCGGGAAATCCTTCAAGCCTGCCTGCCCAAGCGCGCCGCATGAAGGGGCCGTGCGGCGCCGCGCCGGGCGGAGCGCCAAGCCGAAAAAAGAGCGCGAGGGGCCAAGGCCCTTTTCGCGCTCTTGTCGTCCCAGCGGCCTATGGCTTTTGGTACACCGTCACCACGCGGTTGGCCAGCGCCACCACGCAGGAGGAGAGCTCCTCCATGAACGCCTCCGGCGGCATGCAGTCGTCCTCGCCGATCCAGCGCAGCAGCGCGGCGAGTATGGCGTCCGTGATGAAGTTGATGTGAAAAGCGGACACCTCCCTGTCGGGCATGGCCGCCCGCAGGCGCACCTGCAAGATCGGCTCGGCGATCTCGCGCAAGTGCTCGTTGAGCGAATTTTGCCCCTGCACGGAAAACGCGTCGCGGTAAAACGCGCGGTTTTTGTACAGCACCTTACAGATCTGCGATACGATGTCGAGCGCGTCCTCGTCCCGCTGCCGCTGGATCAGCGCCAGAAAATCCGCGTCGAATATCCAAATCAGCAGGTCGTACTTGTCCTTGAAGTGGTAGTAAAAGCTTTGCCGATTCATGTTGCAGCGTTCGCAGATGTCCGCGACGCTGACCTTCTGAAAGGGTTTTTCCCGCATCAGTTCCTTCAGCGCCATGGAGAGCGCCCACTTGGTGATGCTGGAATCCGCCATGGTTTCCGACCTCCCGTTCGCGATGGCTCGCTGCGGACGCTCACCCCAGAACGCCCAAGTGCTCCAGCAGTATATTCACGCCCATCAAAATCAAAATCACGCCGCCCGCCAGCTCGGCTGCGCCCCTGCACCTTCCCCCGAAGCGGTTGCCCAGCCAGACGCCCGCGCAGGAGAGGACGAATGTGATCGCGCCGATCAGCGCAACCGCCGGGACAATGGCCACATCCAGAAACGCAAACGTCACGCCGATGGCCAGCGCGTCGATGCTGTTGGCCACGGCCAGCGGGAACATCGCCCCGGCGGCAAAGGACGCATCCAGCGCCTTTCCCTCCCGCCGGGACTCCCGGATCATGCCCAGGCCGATGATCAGCAGCAGAAAAAAGGCGATCCAATGGTCAAACCGCTCGATCCACACCCGAAAGCCGCCGCCCAGCAGGTACCCGATCAGCGGCATGAGCGCCTGCGCGCCGCCGAACCACAGGCCGGTGATCGCCATGTGCTTTTTCTCCAGTCTGCCGACGGACAGGCCCTTGCAGATGGCGATCGCAAACGCGTCCATCGAAAGCCCCAGGGCGGTGACGATCAGTTCCCAAAGTTTCATGCGCATTCCTCCGATGCTCCCAGATTGGCGCTGCGGGTATAAAAAACGAGGCTTACCCGCCGCAAGCAGCAGATAAGTCTCGTCATTTCAGACGCTGCCAGGAAAAACTTCCAATATGTTGACAACGTCACGCATCGGCTGACTACTCCCCTATCGGATTTGATTATACCAGAAACCGACAGGATTTTCAAGCCGTGGGGCATGCGACAAAATCGCGCATCTGTCCAAATATCCGACACTTCTCCCTTTCTGACGCAAAATGCGATTCCTCCGCGAAACTGTCCAGTGCTTTTTTTCGGGGGCTGCCGTATAATCTATCCCATACAATCGCAGAGGAGGATGCACATTGGCCTACCATCACGAAAGCATCGACGCCGTCGTATCGGCGCTGCAATCCGACGCCTCGCGGGGCTTGAGCGGAGCGCAGGCCTCCGAGCGGCTCGCGCAATGCGGCGAAAACAGGCTCCGGGAGAAAAAGAAGAAGGCCAACCTCCGGCGGTTCGCCGAGCAGTTCAAGGACGTGATGATCCTGATCCTGATCGCCGCCGCCGTGCTGTCGTTCGTCATCGCCTGCGTGGAGCAGGACCCGCAGGAGCTGTTTGAGCCGATCCTGATCCTTCTCATCGTCGTCATCAACGCCATACTGGGCGTGATGCAGGAGAGCAAGGCGGAAAAGGCGCTGGACGCGCTCAAGAGCATGTCCGCGCCCCACGCGCGCGTCATCCGCGACGGCGAGGAACAGGTGATCGAGGCCGCGAAGCTCGTGCCGGGCGACGTCATCCGCCTGGAGGCGGGCGATTTTGTGCCCGCGGACGCGCGGCTTGTGCGCAGCGTGAGCCTCAAGAGCGAGGAATCGGCGCTGACGGGCGAATCCGTGCCCGCCGAGAAGGACGCGGACGCGGACGTTCCCGCGGAAGCTCCGCTGGGCGACCGCAGCAATATGGTGTTCTCCGGCTGCTCCATCACCTACGGAACGGCCACCGCCATCGTGACCGCCACCGGCATGAACACCGAGATGGGCAGGATCGCAAACCTCCTGGACAGCGAGGAGGAGGGCCCGACGCCGCTTCAGCAAAAGCTTGCCCAGCTCGGCAAGTACCTCGGTGTTCTGGCGCTGCTCGCCTGCGCGATCATCTTCGTGGTGGGCCTTGCAAACGGCATCCCGGTGATGGAGATACTCATGACCGCCGTCTCGCTGGCCGTGTCCGCCATCCCGGAGGGCCTGCCCGCCATCGTGACCATCGTGCTCTCCATCGGCGTGCAGCGCATGGTGAAGAAAAACGCCATCATCCGCCGCCTGCCCGCGGTGGAGACGCTGGGCGGCGCATCCGTCATCTGCTCGGACAAGACCGGCACGCTCACCCAGAACCGCATGACGCTGGTGAAGGCGTATCTGGATCAGGATGGGCGCACCGAGGCCGTCGGCGCAAACAGCCCCGAGGGCGTCCGCAGGCTGCTGATGTACGGCGCGCTGTGCTGCGACGGCTCCGTCGTCCTTCAGGGCGGCGAGGAAAAGCACATCGGCGACCCCACGGAGACCGCCATCGTGCTGGCCGCGCACAAAAACGGCATGCCCAAGGACGATCTGAACCGCCGGTATCCGCGCGTGGGCGAGATACCCTTTGACTCCGACCGCAAGCTGATGACCACGATTCACCGCATGGACGGAAAGCTCGTCGCCGTCGTCAAGGGCGCGTTTGACGTGATGGCGCCGCGCTGCGTAGCCGGCGACATGTACAGCGCGCGCGCCGCAAACGACCAGATGAGCGCGGATGCGCTGCGCGTGCTGGCGATCGCCTGCAAGGAGTTGCCCGAAATGCCCCGGGAGATCACACCGGAAAATCTGGAGCAGGGCCTCACGTTCCTCGGCCTTGTGGGTATGATCGACCCGCCGCGGCCCGAGGCGAAGGAAGCCGTGAAGCTCTGCCGCAGGGCGGGCATCAAGCCGGTCATGATCACCGGCGACCATGTGGTCACCGCCTCGGCCATCGCAAGGGAGCTTGGCATACTGCTGCCGGGCGACCTGGCGATCACCGGAAGCGAGCTGGACGCGATGACGGACGCGGAGCTGGACGCGCAGGTGGAGAACATCTCCGTCTACGCCCGCGTGTCGCCCGAGAACAAGATACGCATCGTCAAGGCGTGGCAGCGCAAAGATCAGGTCGTGTCCATGACCGGCGACGGCGTGAACGACGCTCCCGCGCTCAAGGCCGCGGACATCGGCTGCGCCATGGGCATCACCGGGACCGACGTTGCCAAGGGCGCGGCGGACATGACGCTCACCGACGACAACTTCGCCACCATCGTGGAGGCCGTCCGCGAGGGCCGGGGCATCTACGCCAATATCCGCAAGGTCGTGGGCTTCTTGCTGGGCACGAACATCGGCGAGGTGGTCACGGTGTTTGTCGCCATGCTGCTTTGGCACAAGACGCCGCTTCTGTCGATGCAGCTTCTTTGGATCAACCTGGCCACAGACTCGCTGCCCGCCATCGCGCTGGGCATGGAGGCGGTCGAGGCGGACGTCATGGAGCAGAAGCCCCGCGCGAAAAACGAGGGCATATTCGCCCACGGCCTCGGCGTGCGGACGGTGCTGCAGGGCGTGATGTTCGGCGCGCTCTCGCTCGTGGCCTTCTACTTAGGCGAACAGATGACCGGCCGGCTCGCGGGCGGGCAGACGATGGCGTTTATCGTGCTGGCGCTTTCGCAGGTGGTGCAGGCGTTCAACATGCGCTCCGAGCACTCCCTGTTCGCCATCGGCCCGTTCACCAATAAAAAGCTCAACGGCGCGGCCGCGCTCTCGGTGCTTCTGGTGCTGCTGGTGGTGTTCACGCCCCTCTCCACCGCCTTCGGCCTGATCGCGCTGCCCGCCAAGGGCTACTGGATATCCCTGCTGCTCGCCCTCGTTCCCCTGCTGGTCATGGAGTTCTCCAAGAAATTCGGGCTTGTGAAGCATCATGGGTAGTCAGGGAGAAACGGAAACCTCAAAAAACACCCGCTTGCATAACCGGAGGCGAAGCGATTCGCCGGGGCCGGGCAAGCGGGTGGCTTGCGCTTTTGGCAGGGTCACGCTTGAAGTATAATAGCTCGGGAATATATCGCAAATCAAAGATGCAGGTCAAGACGTAAACGGCACCGGCCTTTGCAGAGAAACAATCGGACCGGCGGGAAGGCGAAGCGCGCCCGCAGCGCCTTCGATCGCCGCACCGGCGTGCATGCGGCAAGGCAGGCCGCCCCTTCTCGCGCGCTCCGCGGCCGGGCCCGCGCCGTTGACACCCCCGAACCGCGCGTGGTAGAATATAGCTGCGATGCTGATACTGATGACACGACCTTGTAATCTGGCGATTCCGGTATTGGGGGAGGGGATACACATGAAGGAGCATCGGCATCATCCGAAAGCCGGCAGGGAGCTCTGCTATATCACGTCGAAATCAGAGCTGCAGTGTCGTGAATGCGGAGCGACAATCATACCTTCAGAGGGCGGAGTTAATGCCATGTATGGCGTTTACTGCATATGGGTCATATGCTGTGTTGTATTTCTCCTCTATTTACAAGAGCCGAGAATGCGGGAGATGCTGGAGAAGGGACGTACTGTTTTTAGCCTTTATTGACTAGGCGTCTTTCTGTTCATGCAAATATCCGTTAACGTGATTCGCATATTATTTGTCCGATTCCTGATGCCGTTTCAGGAAAAGAGGGACGTGAGCCGCTACAAAATATACTAGCGGGAATCGCGCAAGCCTTCCCTCCGCCGGAAGGCTCTGCTCCCTATGATATGGCCTGTAATGTGGCGTTTCCGATATGCGAAACCTCGATGGGGGATGGGATACACATGAAGAAGCATCGGCACCATCCGAAACTCAGTTGGAAGCTCCGCAATGTCAACCCGAAGTCAGAGCTGCAATGCCATCAATGCGGAGCGACCATCATACCTTCAGAGGGCGGTTTTTATATCATTTTTCTCCTTCAGTTCATGTGGTGCATATTCTGTTACACGGTCCTTTTCTATATGCAAAGGTACAAATTGCTGGCGATGGAGTACGTTGCTTATGTCTTTTATTGATAGGTTTCGTTCTGTCTCTGCATATAGGCTTTCGCGTGACTCATACACTATATATACGATTTTTGATGTCGTTTTATGAAAAGAGGGACATGAGCCGCTACAGAATATACTAGCGGGAATCGTCAAACGCTGAAAGGGGCCCCTGCATTTCGACGGACAGGCGCGTTGCGCCACGATGCGACCTGTGGAGAGGGAGAAACTGCTATGAGGAAGCTGCTGCTCATCGTTGTGAGCCTGTTGGTCTGCCTGGGGGCGTCTGCCGAAAGTGATGCGCTGCGCGATTACCGCCGGACGCTGCTGTCCCTGGCCTTCGAGACGGCCGGGATCGAGGACGCGCCTGCGCTGGAGGACTTGGAGGCAAACCTGGAAGGGAAGTGCCCCTGACGGATGAAATCCTCTACAGCTCCGCATGCATAGGGAACGACGTCTATGTGCTCGGCGCGCAGGGCGTCCACCAGATCGGCACGGATGGGGAGCATATGTACTATGCCTATGATGCGCCCGGCATGCGGCTGCGCCAACTGTTCGTGCAAAATGGCGAATTGTGGGGCTTTGCGCTCTGCGAAGATGGGGAAGAAGGCGGAGCCGTCGCTTCCTGTTATGGCGAGATCACGCTGCTGGATGGGCTGGCCCGGATGGAGAAGAAGGTCGATCTCGACCTGAGCGTGTATGAGAACAGGGAGGAGTATGGCAGCCGGTCGGGCAATCAGCATGACCTGTTTGCCGTGGGAGAGCGCACATATGCCGTCGATTATGTTGATGAAGACGCGAAGGGGACCTGCCTGATTTCCTATGACTGCAACACGGGCGAGGGGAGCCTTCTGGCGAGATACTATGGCGTGTACGATATGATACCCTATAAGGACTCCGCCATTCTCGCGTTTCACGAAACGAAGATGCATCTGCTTCAGGATTCCGACGTCAGTATGGGCGCTGCGGAGGACCTGGATCATAAGGTCATGACGCTGTTTGATGCGCAGACAAATGCATATGATGTGATCATGGAATTTGAGGGAAACGGGTATCTGACCTCCAGCGGCTATGTCATATGGGGCGGCTCCCCGGCGGGCATGGCATACGACGAAGCCGGGGATCGCCTGTATTACACATATTTGGGAGAGCTGCATCGCATTCAGGGGCTGGATTTCGCAACCGACGCCGTGATCGCAGAGGCGCCGGGGAACTGGCTCTATCCCACCGGATGCTGGACAAAGAGCTATGTGACGGAGGATGGGCATTATATGAACATAGTGCCTTATGTCGGCGTAGATATAATTGATTTGAATGCCTGAAATCGCCTGACGGCAATGCCCGCCTGCGCTGCTTCGCGTTGCGCCCGCTTTCGGAGATGGAGCGGGCCTCCTCGCGCCAACCCTTCCCCCTGGCGATGGCCGGCCCTGCGCCACAGGCAACGGCGCAGGCCCATCCGCCCCGGCAATTCGAGAATATTCGCGCTCTTTATGGGAGGGCTTGTGAAGAAGATTGTATTGTGCATCCTCTGCACGCTGCTCTGCCTGCCGGCGCTCGCCCAAAGCGATGCGAACCAGACGCTGCCGCCGCTTTCGCACGGGGAGTCCGGCGCGGATGCCGAGATGGCCGAAGTCAAGGAGATACTGGAGGGCTTGTGGAAGGCCGCAGACGCATTTGTCCTGGACAATGCGGAATCATTCATCACCGTCATCCGCAGTGCGTGCCACATCCCGGAAGGTGCAGAGGTCGAATGCGCGCTCGGCGAAAAGCGCAGCATTTCCGCCGGGGAGGTCGAGGCGGAGAGGCAGGCCCTGATCGCCGTTTCCGAGGAAGACCTTGCCGGAATCCCCGATGGCCTGTCGGGGTTCACCGGAAGCGATGCGTACAGGCTGATGCCGGGCTACTATGGGACGATGGCCTACAAATTCGCGTGGAGCGAGGCGGATGCCACCGGAGAGCTCCGTTCGCATTGCAAGGTCATAGAGCAGTTGTACGCCCTGAATCTGACCCCCGGAACGGTCAAAGAGAGCCTCGTGATCAGCTATTTCATCGAACGCGAGGGCGATGCCTCCAGCACTTCGAATGCGCCGGCGTCCTTGCCGACGCAGCTTCCCCGATAGCGGTTTGCCCGCTCCCCCCCTCGCGGAAAAGCGCCGATGTGTTTGCACTTCGTTCACGAAAAATCCATTGACAAAATTTAATTAGCGTGCTAATATTATTGTCGAAGGGAGGGCGGCGCCGTGGAAGAGAGCGTATGCGCCATGCTGATCAAGCAGATTCACAGTGAGCTGGAAAAAAATGCGAACAACGGCCTGCGCGGGAACGATCTGACAATGTCTCAGATCAGCGCCCTGATGGAGCTGGACAAGGCGGGCGAAGGCCAGCTGGAGCTCAAGGCGCTGGAGGAGATCTTGCACATCGCAAAGCCCACGGCGTTTGGGATCGTCAAGCGCCTTGAGGAAAAGGGGTTTGCCACCAGCGCCAGGAGCGCGCTCGACAAGCGCGTTCGGGTCGTAAAGATCACTCCGCTGGGAAGGGCCTGCTGCCACCGGGCGAAGCAGTACATGCTGCGCACGGAGGCGGCGCTGACCGCGTCCCTGACGGCAACGGAGAAGGGCATACTCATCGCCCTGCTGCAAAAGGTTCGGGATTCCTTTTAGACGCGCAATATACAGATGCACAGCGCCGCCATGCGGCGATGCGCTCGGGGCATAATATTAGCTTGCTAATATTATCGTGCAAAGCAAAGGAGGGTCGATATGCTCAAAATCCTCAAATACGTCAACAAGCGGCAATGGTTCTACATTGCGCTCAGCGTCGCGTTCATCGTCGCGCAGGTCTGGCTGGACCTGAAGCTGCCCGATTACATGTCTGCGATCACGACGCTTGTGCAGACCGAAGGCAGCGAAATGTCCGAGATACTTGCGCAGGGCGTGTACATGCTGCTGTGCGCCCTCGGCAGCGGCGTCTGCTCCGTCATCGTGGGGTACTTTGCCGCGCGGGTGGCGGCGGGGCTGGCCAGGACGCTGCGGGGCGAGGTCTTTGACAAGGCGCTGGCGCTCTCCATGGAGGAGATCGACCGCTTCTCCACCGCCAGCCTCATCAACCGCACCACCAACGACGTCACCCAGATCCAAAACCTGGTCGCCATGGGCCTTCAGGCCATCGTGAAGGCGCCCATCATGGCGGTGTGGGCCGTCTGCAAGATCGCCGGAAAGGACTGGCACTGGACGGCGGCCACCGCCGTGGCGGTCCTCGTGCTGGTGCTGGTGCTGGCCATCACGCTGATCTTCGCCCTGCCCCGCTTTAAGAAGATACAACGCCTCACCGACAACCTGAACCGCGTGACCCGGGAGCAGCTCACCGGCATCCGCGTGGTGCGCGCCTACAACGCGGAGGGCTATCAGGAAAGGAAGTTCGCCGCCGCCAACGACGAGGTCACGGTGACCAACATGACCGCCAACCGCGTCATGGCCCTCATGTCGCCCACCATGACGCTGCTCAGCTCCGGCCTGACGCTGGCCGTATATTGGATCGGCGCCTATCTCATCGAAGCGGCGGACATGGGAAGCCGCCTGGCGATCTTCTCCGACATGGTGGTGTTCTCCAACTACGCCATGCAGGTCATCATGGCCTTCATGCTGCTGAACATGATCTTCATCCTGCTGCCCCGGGCGCAGGTATCCGCCAACCGCATCCGCGAGGTGCTCGACACCCGCGTGAGCATCGTCGACGGGCCGGGGGCCGAAACGGAGCAGACCGGCGCCGTCGAGTTCCGGGATGTGTCCTTCCGCTACCCCGGCGCGGCGGCGGATTCCCTTCAGCACATCAGCTTTACTGCGAAGCGGGGGGAGACGCTGGCCATCATCGGAGCCACCGGCTGCGGAAAGACGACGCTCGTCAACCTGATCCCCCGCTTTTACGACGCCACGGAGGGCAGCGTGCTCGTGGACGGCGTGGACGTGCGCGCCTACCGGCAGGAGGATCTGCGCAACCGCATCGGCTATGCGCCCCAGAAGGCCGTGCTGTTCTCCGGCACCGTGACCTCCAACGTCGCCTACGGAGAAAACGGCCGGGGCGAGGTCACGGACGCGGACGTGCGGGAGGCGGCGTCCATCGCGCAGGCAGCTGAATTTGTGGAAAAGATGGACGGCGCCTACGACGCGGCCATCGCTCAGAGCGGAACCAATGTATCCGGCGGGCAGAAGCAGCGGCTCTCCATCGCCCGGGCCGTGGCGAGAAAGCCCGAGATACTGATCTTTGACGATTCCTTCTCCGCGCTGGACTACCGGACGGACAGGGCGCTGTGACGGGCGCTGCGGGAAAAGACCGCCGATACCACCAAGATCATCGTCGCCCAGCGGATCAGCACCATTCGGGACGCCGACCAGATACTGGTGCTGGACCACGGAAAGATCGTGGGCAGGGGCGTTCACGGGGAGCTTTTGAAAAACTGCCCGGAGTATCTGGAGATCGCACAATCCCAGCTTTCCAGGGAGGAGGTCGCACATGGCTGAAAACAGAGCGAGCATGCATCACACCGGCCCCGACAGCATGGGGACCGGAGAAAAGAGCAAGGATTTGAAAAAGGCCTTCCGGGACTTCTTTCGCTACATCGGCAGGTACAAAGGCCCCCTCGCCGCGGCGGTGCTGCTGTCGCTGGCCGGGGCGGTGCTGACGCTCGTGGGCCCCGGCTGGCTGGGCGATGTCACAAACCTCATTCAGGAGGGGCTGACAGGCTCCATGGACATCCCCGCCATCGTCCGCATCGCGGGAATGCTCGCGGTGCTGTACGCGCTGGCCTTTGTGGTCAACTACGTTCAGGGCTTTCTCATGGCCACCGTCACCCAGCGCATCACCCGGCGCATGCGCCGGGACATCTCCCAAAAGATCAACCGCCTGCCCCTGCGCTACTTCGACACGCACGCCACCGGCGATACGCTCAGCCGGGTCACCAACGACGTGGACACGGTGGGGCAGTCCATGAACCAGTGCTTCTCCACGCTGATCTTCTCCATCTCCCTCCTGTTGGGCGCGGCGTTTATGATGCTTGTGACCAACTGGCTCATGGCGCTGTGCGGCATCGCCGCGACGCTGCTGGGCTTCTGGATCGTGACGCGCATCATCGCCACCTCCCAGACGCACTTCGCCCGGCAGCAGGCGGAGCTGGGCGGCCTCAACGGGCAGGTGGAGGAGAGCTACGGCGGATTGCAGGTCATCAAGGCCTGCAACGGCGAGGCGGCCGCCCGGCAGGAGTTCCACCAGCGCAACCAGCGGCTCTACAACTGCGCGTGGAAGAGCCAGTTTCTCTCCGGCATGATGATGCCGCTGATGAACTTCATCGGAAATCTCTCCTATGTGGTGGTCTGCATCGTGGGCGCGGTGCTGGTCATGCAGGGGCACATCACCTTCGGCATCATCGTCTCCTTCATGCTCTACATCCGCAACTTCACCTATCCCCTGCAAAACATCTCCCAGGCCCTCCAGAGCGTGCAGAGCATGGCCGCCGCCTGCGAGCGCGTCTTCGAGTTTCTGGACGCGGAGGAGATGGAGGACGAGAGCGACAAGACGGCCCGGCTCGAGGATGTCCGCGGCGAGGTCTGCTTCGACCATGTGCAGTTTGCCTACAAGTGGAACCAGCCCATCATCCGCGACTTCACCGCCTGCGTAAAGGCCGGGCAGAAGATCGCCATCGTGGGGCCCACCGGCGCGGGCAAGACCACCATCGTCAACCTGCTCATGCGGTTTTATGAGGTCAGCGGCGGCATCTCCATCGACGGCGTGCCCATACGCGATATGAAGCGGGAGAGCGTACACGACCTGTTCGGCATGGTGCTTCAGGACACATGGCTGTTTGAGGGAACGGTGCGGGAGAATCTGGCCTACAACCGGGAAAACGTCCCGGACGAGCGGCTGGACGAGGTGTGCTGGGCCGTTGGCCTTGCAGACCTGATCGACCGCCTGCCCAACCGCTACGATACCCTGCTGGGGGACAACGCCACGCTCTCCGCCGGCCAGAGGCAGCTGTTCACCATCGCCCGGGCCATGCTGGAGGACGCGCCGCTGCTGATCCTGGACGAGGTCACCAGCAGCGTGGATACGCGCACAGAGCTTCAGGTGCAAAATGCCATGGACCTGCTGACACAGGGCCGCACAAGCTTCGTCATCGCCCACCGGCTCTCCACCATCCAAAACGCCGACTGCATACTGGTGATGAAGGACGGCGACATCATCGAAAGCGGCGCCCACGACGAACTGCTCGCCAAAGGCGGCTTCTACGCCGAGCTCTACAACAGCCAGTTCGAGCAGGCGGCCTGATACAGCAAACAACGGGGCGCTGACCGCGCGGCGCGGCCGGAAGGGCATGGGGCTGAAAGCTCCTGAAGCCCTCCGGCCGCGATATGCTTCCTTCGCCGGCGCCAAGGGCGGAATGCCGCCGCATTATCAAAAATTAACATTAGTTTTCGGGCAACGCTATTGACAAAATAGTCGCGGAATGGTACATTATGACCATGCGTTAGCACTCTCCTCCGATGAGTGCTAACAGCCAGGGAGGAGGCGTGGTTATGGGTCTGGACGAGCGAAAATTCCTGATCCTGCAAGCGATCATAGACGACTACATCACCACGGCCATGCCCGTTGGCTCGCGCACGATCTCGCGCAAGGCGGGCGTCGGCTTTTCGCCCGCCACCATCCGCAATGAGATGAGCGACCTGGAGGAGCTCGGCTACCTCGCCCAGCCGCACACATCGGCGGGGCGCGTGCCGTCCAACAAGGCCTATCGGCTCTACGTCGATAAGCTGCTCAAGGCCGGCCAGCTCTCGCCCGAGGAGCGCAAGAAGATCGCCGAGCACATGGACACGCGCACGCGGCAGGTCGAAACGGTCATCCGCCGCGCGGCCAACGTCCTTTCGGACGCGACGAAGTACACCTCCGTGGTGCTCGCGCCGCACATCGCGTCGCTGCGCATCCGTCATGTGCAGATCGTGCCCGTCGCGGCCGGTGTGGCGCTTCTGATCGTGGTCACCAGCGCGGGCATCGTCAAGGATGCGGTCATCCACATCCCCGAGGGGCTCACCGCCGATCATCTCTACGGCATCTCCCGCATGCTCACCGAGCGCCTGTCGGGCCAGCCGGTGGAGTCCGCGCGGCAGATATTCGCCGAGATCATCCGCGATATGGGCAACGAGCGAAGGCTCCTGGCCGAGGCCATGCAGGTCATCGAGGAGAGCATCGCCGCCGTGGACGATCGGGACGTATACGTCGGCGGCAGCGCGAATCTTCTGAACTATCCCGAGTATTCGGATGTCGATAAGGCCAGAAACTTTCTGGCGGTGCTAGAATCGCGCGACACGCTGCGCCGCGTAATGGGCGCGGGGCAGGGCATGGAGATCACCATCCGCATCGGCCCGGAAAACGGCGTTCCGGAGCTGGAGGACTGCTCGGTGCTCACCGCGAGCTATCGCATGGGCGACCAGTCCACCGGGACGCTGGGCATCATCGGGCCCACGCGCATGAACTACGGCCGCGTGGTGACGGTGCTGGGCTTTATGGGCAGGGCGATCAGCCAGATGCTCTCGGACAACAAGTAGGAGGACGGCATGAAGAAGAAAGACAAGAATTCCGAAACCCCGGAAAAGGAGCAGGTTCCCGAATCGCCGCAGCCGGATGCGGAGCAGCCCGAAGCTGCGCAGGACGCGCAGACCGACGCGGGCGCGGAACAGGAGGCGAGCATCGACCAGTGGCGCGAGGCGCTGGAGACCGCGGTCAAGCAGCGCGACGAGTATCTGGATTCGCTGCGCCGCTCGCAGGCGGACTTTCAGAACTTCCGCCGCAGGAACCAGACCGCCCGGGCGGACGGCTACGCGGACGGCGCGCGCGAGGTCATCGCCGCGCTCCTGCCCGCCATCGACAACCTCGAGCGGGCCATGGCCGCGGCCGGGGAGAGCCCGCTGCTCGAGGGCGTGCGCATGACGCACAATCAGCTTCTGGAGAGCCTGAAAAAGTTCGGGCTGGAGGAGATCCCCGCGCTGGGCGAGGCGTTCGACCCCGAGCTGCACCACGCGGTGCTCAAAGAGGTGACCGACGAGCCCGGCAAGGTCATCGAGGTGCTCCAGAAGGGCTACCGGGTCAAGGACAAGATCATCCGCTACGCGATGGTCAAGGTCTCCGTGGAAGAATAATTCATAAAAAACAGGTTTGACAAATCACAAAATCACTCGATTCAGGAGGAATCATTATGAGCAAGATCATCGGTATCGACCTTGGAACCACCAATTCCTGCGTCGCCGTCATGGAGGGCGGCGA
>DXVG01000120.1 GCA_019409045.1 Clostridiales bacterium
ACTTCCGCTTGTTTTCTTTCGGAAGTGATTTTTGCGTTTGGGGGCTTTGTCAGCGGCCTGAGCGCGAGAGGGCAGTTGCCCTCTCGCATATTTTTCCGCATCCCGGCGCGGCTCCCTGCCGCGCCGCTTTTGCGCCTCAGCCAAACAGCAGGAGGCTCACGGCCATCACCGCCATGCCCGCGATCATGCCGTAGACGGACAGGTGCGCGTTTCCATACGCGCGCGCGGCGGGCAGGAGCTCGTCGATGGAGATAAACACCATCACGCCCGCCACCAGCGCGAGCGTCGCGCCCAGCATGGCCTGGCTCATCACAGGCGCGAGCAGCAGGTAGCCCACCACCGCGCCCAGCGGCTCCGCCAGCCCGGACACAAACGAATACCAAAACGCCCTGCGCCGCGAGCCGGTGGCGTGGTAGATGGGCACCGACACGGCGATGCCCTCGGGGATGTTGTGCAGCGCGATGGCCGCCACCACCGGCAGCGCCACGTTGGGCGCCTGCAGCGCCGACACGAACGTCGCAAGCCCCTCCGGAAAGTTGTGCACCGCCAGCGCCAGCGCGGTCAGCACGCCCGTGCGCATCAGCGCGCGCGGCTCGGCCTCGCCCTCCTCCGCGGCGCGCGCCTCGTGCGGGTTCTCCTCCGAGGGGATCAGCCGGTCGATCACCGCAATGAGCAGTATGCCGCCGAAAAACGCGCCCACCGCGGCCCACGCGCCGCCGCGCGCGCCCAGCTGCGCCTCCAGCGACGCGCGCGCCGTGGAGAGCAGCTCCACCATGGACACATACACCATCACGCCCGCGGAAAAGCCGAGGCTGGCGGAGAGAAACGCGCGGTTTGCGCGCCGCGCCAGCAGCGCCAGCAGGCTCCCCACGCCCGTGCTCAGCCCGGCGGCCAGCGTGAGGCAGAAGGCCGCAAAGAGCTGGTCGATGGTCGGTTGCATGTCCGTCCTCCCTGTTTGTTAGTTTCGGCTAATATAATTTACCATGCAGAAACCACCCTGTCAACCCCCCGCGCCCCAAAAACAGGCTGCCCGCGCGATTTCGGCGCGGGCGGCCTCAGTATGTTGACAAAGTCAACAGACTGACAGGGCGTTGAGAAAGCCCGCAAGCCAAGGAAGCGAGCTTGCAAACAAGGTTTCTTACTTAGACGTAAGTGACCGCAGTTTGCAAGCGAAGCTGACGCAGGAAGCAAAAATCACTTCCGCTTGTTTTCTCTCGGGAGTGATTTTTGCGTTTGGGGGCTTTGTCAACGCTCTGAGGCTGCCCGCGCGATTCGGCGCGGGCGGCCCGCTTTCAAAAGCGCTGTCTTTCCGCGGGCGTGTCAGCGCGCCGCGCTCGCGCGATGCACCTTCGCGCGCACCGCGGGAATGGCGATCTGCACAAACACCGCAAGCAGCAGTATGGAGCCCTTGATGGTATCGTTGATGAGGGCGTCCAAGCCGAGCGAGGAGATGATCTTGTCGATGATGGTATAGCTCATCGCGCCAAAGAGCACGCCCAGCAGCTTGCCCTTGCCGCCGCTCATGCTGATGCCGCCGATGACCACCGCGGCGATGGCGTACATCTCGTTGCTCTGGCCGATGGTGGCGGGGTCGACCGAGCCGTTCATGGCAAGCCACATAAAGCCGCTCAGGCCGCAGAGCGTGCCGGTGATGGTGTAGACCGACACCTGCGTCCACTCCACGTTGATGCCGGCCAGCCGCGCGGCCCTTTCGTTGCTGCCCACGGCGTAGACGCTCTTTCCGTACTTTGTGCAGGTGGAGATAAACACCATCAGCACCGTGACGAGTATGAGGATGACGCCCGCCATGGGCACCACGCCGAACACCTTGTACTGGCCGAAGGTGTAGATCGAATCAAAGGCGGAGTGCGTTGCGGTCATGTTGTAGATGGAAAGGCCCATGGTGCGCAGGTAGTACTGCGCCACGGAGCGGTAGATCAGCATCGTCGCCAGCGTGACGATGAAGGGCGGCATCTTCACCTTGCCGATGAGTATGCCGTTGAAAAAGCCCAGCGCGCAGCCCACGGCCAGCACGGTCAGAAGCGTGAGGAAGATGGAGTTGCTGGCGTTGAACGCCACCACGCCCAGGCCGCCGATCATCGCCAGCATCGAGCCCACGGACAGGTCGATGCCGCCGGTGATGATGACCAGCCCCATGCCGAAGGCCATGATGCCCACCACGGCCGAGTGGCGCAGTATGTTCATCACACCGCTGAGTGTGGTGGCCCCGGCGTTGATGATGAGATACGCGATGAGTATGAAGGCAAAGATGAGTATAAAGCTGTAATTGCCCAGCGTCTTGGTCAGGGACTTTTTGCCCCTCTGCGCATGTGCGGTCATTGTCTGCTCGCCCCTTCCACAGCATTGATGGCGTTCGTCGCCGAAAGCATGACGTTCTGTTCGTTGATCTCCCGGTGCTCGAACACGCTCTGCACATGGCCGTGGTAGAACACCACGCAGCGGTCGGCCACCTTCTGCAGCTCGGGGATCTCCAGCGTGTTTACGAGTATGGTCTTGCCCGCGCGGGCCAGCGCGAGGATCAGCTTGTAGATCTCCGCCTTCGCGCCCACGTCGATGCCCTGCGTGGGGTTGTCCATCAGCAGTATGTCCGCGTCGGTGTTGAGCCAGCGCGCGAGGATCACCTTCTGCTGGTTGCCGCCCGAAAGGCTGGTGATGAGGTCCGCGTCGCTGTTGGCCTTGATGCTCAAAAGCTCGTGCAGCCGGCCGTAGCGCTGCCTTTCCAGCTTTTTGTGGATAAGCGGCTTTTTGCGCGAGAGCGTGTGCTCGGAGACATAGTTGTTTTCAAGCAGCGTAAAGTCCGGCAGGATGGAGTTTTCCTTGCGGTTGGCGGCGATCATGGCCACCTTGTTGCGCATGGCGCGGTGGATGTTGTTTTTCTCCATCGCCTTGCCCTCCACCCGCAGCGTCCCGCCCGTCGCGGGCAAGACGCCGAAGATGGTCTGCATAAGCTCGCTCACGCCCGCGCCCTTCAAACCCGTAAAGCCGACGACCTCGCCCCGGCGGATGGAGAGGCTCACATCCTCAAAGCCGTGCCCGGAGTAGTGCTCCATCTCCAGGATCGGCTCGCCCAGGTCGCGCGCGGCGTAAATGTCCGCGTCGGAATAGCTGTCGCCCACCATGAGTTTGGTCACTTCCGTGGGGGTGACGTCGCAGATGTTGCCGCTTTGGATCATGCGGCCGTTGCGCAGCACCGTAAACCGGTCCGCGATCTCAAAAATCTCCGTCATCTTGTGGGAGATGAAGATGAACGCCTTGCCGCTCTCCCGCAGACGGCGCACGATGGAGAACAGGTGCTCGATCTCCTTGTTGTTCAGCGCCGTGGTCGGCTCGTCGAGTATGAGCAGCTTGGCGTTGGCGTGCAGCGCCTTGGCGATCTCCAGAAGCTGCTTTTTGCTGGTCTCCAGTTCGCTGACGTAGGCGGTGGGGTCGATGTCCACGCCCAGGCTCTCAAACAGCCGGGCGGTCTCGGCGATCATGCGCTTTTTGTCCAGCGTCTTAAGGCGGGTGAGCCGCTCCTTGCGAAGGAATATGTTCTCATACACCCGCAGGTCGTTAAAGAGGTTGAGCTCCTGATGCACAAAGGCGATGCCCGCCTGCTCGGAGGCCTGCACCGTGATGTGCTCCATGGGCTTTCCCTCAAAGGTGACCGTCCCCTTGTCGCGGGTGTACACGCCCGCGAGTATGTTCATCAGCGTGGACTTGCCCGCGCCGTTTTCGCCCAGGAGGGCGTGGACCTCGCCCTGTTCCACGGAAAAATCCACGTTGTCCAGCACGGTAACGCCGAAGAACGACTTGGTGATACCGGCCATGCGAAGCATTTCCATGCGATCTCCCCTTGCTTTCAAAGGCGCCCGCAGAGGGACTTGCCGGCTCTGCGGGCGCTTTGTACATGCCTTCCGCTTATTCGACGGCGACGGCGTCACCGAAGCCCTGGAACTCGTTGACGTTGGTGGCGTCCACGACGTCCACGGCGATGACGTGATCCTTGGGCACTTCCTCGCCGTTGAGGTGCGCGATCATATCGTCAATGGCGTCCTCGATCATGGCGGGGTCGTAGGTGACGGTGAACAGGTCCGCAAGGCCGGCGACCTCAGCGGAGTAGTCGCGCTGATGGATGCCCTTGAGCACGGAGTACATCTCGTTCAGGCCGGAGGAGGAGGCGAGGTGCACGCCCGCGTTGAGGAAGGCGTCCTTCTTCTCGGCGTCGATCTCGGAGGACTGCAGCGCCTCGAGGATGCCCATGCCGATCTCGTCGTCGTGGGTGAAGATCCACTTGTACTCGGCGATCTCCTCGACGGTCTTGCTGTCGAGCCACTCGGTGAACAGGCGGCGGCCTTCGCTGCGGCTCCAGCCGGTGTAGGCGGTCATCTCAATGGCGTCGATCTGCTCCTGGGTCCAGCCGTTCTCCAGCAGCGTGTTGAAGAAGCCGTCGTTGCGCATCTGCGGCACGGAGGAGTTGTCGCCGGGGATGATGAGTATCTTGTCGCCGGGGACCATGCCGTCTTCGATGAAGCGCTTGGCGGTCTCGGCGCCGATGCCCTCGTTGTCGCCCTTGACGGAGGCCACGGCCTGCTCGCTCACGGAGTCGATGACGCGGTCAAACATCACAAACGGTATGCCGGAGTCGGCCAGGCGGCGCATGGTCACCTCGAGCGTGTTGTCCTGGGGCAGGATGACCACGGTGTTGGCGCTCTGGTTCTCGATGATGTCCTCGACCTGGGTGATCTGGTTGGCGGGGTCGGCGGAGGTGATGACCTGCGCGACATAGGTGCCTTCCTCGTTGATCTCGGCGGCCTTCTGCTCGGCATAGGTCATGACCGCGCCCGTCCAGCCGTGGTCGGCGTTGGGCACGAGGATGGCGATGTCCGTGTCGGCGGCGAATGCGGCCGCGGAGCAGAGCATCGTCAGGGCAAGGAGCAGGGCAAATACCTTCTTCATTGTGTAACCCTCCTATATATCTTGGCGTTCAGCCAACAGAATCAGACCTCGACCCACTTGGAGCCATTGGCAGCGCTGTCGACCACGGCCTTGACAAAGCGCACGCCGTTTACGCCGTCCTCCACATGGGGGTAGTCATAGCCGCTTGCGTCGCCGCCGTTTTTCAGAGCCACGAGCGCGGAGACGTAGTTGCGGTAGATGTTGGCAAAGGCCGTGACCAGCCCCTCCGGATGGCCCGAGGGCAGGCGGCCGTAGGCGGCGGCCTTTTCCTTAACGCAGCCGGTGCCGCGGGCGAGGACCTGCATGGCGCCGTCCACGGGCGTGTAGCGCAGGTGCTCCGGGTCCTCCTGCACCCACTCGAGCGCGCCCTTGTCGCCGTAGACGCGCACGACCAGGCCGTTGTAGTGGCCCGCCGCCACCTGCGAGCACCAGTAGGCGCCGTTGACGCCGTTTTCGTACTCGACGATGACGTTGGCGTTGAGATCAAGCGCCTTGCCGAACTTGTTGGTGGTGGCAAGCAGCCGCTTGATCTTCAGCCCGGTGACGTAGTGGACGTAGTTTTCGATGTGGGTGCCGATGTCGCCCACGCAGTTGGCCGCGCCGGAGACGGCGGGGTCGGTGCGCCACACGGCGATGTTGGTCTGGGAATTGCTGCCGGTGGCGAGCTCGCCCAGCAGCCAGTCCTGCGCGTACTCGGCGTTGACGCAGACGACCTTGCCGATCTTGCCCTCGGCGATCATCTCCTTCATCACCTTGGACATGACGTAGCCCGTGTAGGTGTAGGTCACGCCGAACAGCAGGCCCTTTTCGCGGCTGAGGGCCTCGAGCTCCTCGGCCTGCTCCACGGTAAAGCACAGCGGCTTTTCGCACACGACGTGTATGCCCGCCTCGAGGAAGGCCTTGCACACATCGTAGTGGGTGTTGTTGGGGGTGACGACGCTGACAAAGTCGATGCCGTCCTCGCG
>DXVG01000121.1 GCA_019409045.1 Clostridiales bacterium
GGAATCTGACTGTTTCCTTCGCTCGCGCCTCCGCCTTCCGGCCTCGGCGCTCGCTGTTTTTCCTTCTCTGTATCGTTTTCAAGGTTCGCTTGCCACCCGTTCGCGGGCCCCTTTTCAGACCCCCGCGCTCAAGCGGCGTATGCTATTATATCAAAATACACGCCCCTTGTCAACCCCTTTTTTCACTTTTCCTGAAAATTTTTTTCGGATGCTGTCGAATCGGGGCGCGCGGGGAGCAGAACGGGCTGCAACTGCCTGCCGCGCAGGGCCTCCCGCGCCGCCTCGGGGATGCGCTCCATCGCAGAGACGAGCGAATTCGGCTTGTTCTGCCAGTCGTCCTGCGAAAAGGGCGCGAAGTATATGTGCTTCATCGCCAGCAGCGCACCGATGTTCGCGGCGCTTCGGCCGAGGCCGTCGTTGGTGGACACCGCCAGCAGCACAGGGCGGGCGTTGCGCAAGTGCGACTTGACGGCCATGGTCGCGGGCGTGTCGCACAGCCCCAACGCCAGCTTTGCAAGCGTGTTCCCCGTGCAGGGCGCGACCACCACGAGATCGAGCAGACCGCGCGGGCCGATGGGCTCCACCTGCGACAGCGTGTGCCATATCTCCCGGCCGCAGATGGCCTCGAAGCGCGCACACATGTCCCTGGCGCTTCCAAAGCGCGTGTCGAGCGCGTAGGCGTTGTTGGACATGATCGGAAACAGCTCCGCGCCCGATGCGCGCAGCGCCTCAAAGGCGGCAAACGCCTTTGCGAACGTGCAGAACGATCCCGTCATCGCACAGCCGATGCGCGCGCCCTCAAGCTCCCTCATGCGTATTCCCCCTTCCGCATATGCGGCCGACGGCGTCGGCCAGCACCATCGCGGCGCTCTCGGGGCAGTAGCGCCCCGGCACGCCGGGCTCCCGCCACGCGCGCAGCCCCAGGCGCAGCGCGGCCTCTATGTCCACGCCGTAGGGCGCGCTTGCAAGGTCGATCACGCAGGCGTCCGCATCGGCCGCGGCCAGCGCATGCGCATCCAGCACCGGAAACGGCGGCGTGGAGAATACGACCTGCTTTCCCGGCAGCGCGCGCTCGATCGCGGCGGTCTCCACGGCCTCCGCGCCGCGGGCGTACGCCAGGCACATGCCCCGCTGCGAGCGCGAGGCCACCGTGACGCGCGCGCCCAGCGCGACCAGCCGCTCGGTGAGCGCTCGGCCGATGCGGCCCCAGCCGACGACCAGGCATGCGCAGTCCGCAAGCGCGCGCTCCAGGGCACGCATGGCCGCGAAGACCGCGCCCTCCGCCGTCAGTTCCGCGTTACGGCGCAAAAACGTCTCGCTGCGCGTCAGGTCCTGCACCGCGAATCGCTCCAGCCCCTCCGGCGGAACGCCCGGTCCGCAGAAGATCAGCCGCGCGCCTGGCCGGAGCGGCGCGAGCAGCTCTTCGATGGTGAACGGGCGCCGTGCCAGTTCGCACTTGAGCGGGCTGTTGAGCGCGATCCAGTCCGCGTCCGCCGCCTGCGCGAGCGAGGCGGACGGCACACCCGGCAGGCCGCAGCACTCCAGTCCCACCGCGCGGGCGTCCAGACCCCCGCGGCGCAGCAGCCGCACAAGATGCGCGGCGCGCCGGTCGCCTCCCGCGACGAGCACATCCATGGGCATCCCCACCTTTCCGATGCGGCATGGTATGCGCCGCGCGCGGGGCGGGTGCGAAAAAAGGCGTTCGCGGGTTCTGCGAACGCCTCGAACGCCTTCTATGATATTATTATAGTATAAAGACCTATGCGTAGAGGGGGAACCGCTCGCACAGTTCGAGCGCGCGCGCGCGCACGTCCTCCACGGCGGCCTCGCCCTTTTCGATGATGTCGGCGATCATGTCGGCGATCTTCACCATCTCCGGCTCCTTCATGCCGCGGGTGGTGACGGCGGGGGTGCCCACGCGCAGGCCGCTGGTGACGAAGGGCGAGCGCGTCTCACGCGGCACGGTGTTCTTGTTGGCGGTGATGTTGGCCTCGCCCAGCAGGCGCTCGAGCTCCTTGCCGGTCATCTCGGTATCGACCAGGTCGATGAGCATCAGGTGGTTGTCGGTGCCGCCGGAGACGAGGCGCACGCCGCGCTTGAGAAGCTGCTCGGCCATGGCGGCGGCGTTTTTGACGATCTGGCGCTGGTAGGCGGCGAAGTCCTCGCCCATGGCCTCCTTGAAGCACACGGCCTTGGCGGCGATGATGTGCTCCAGCGGGCCGCCCTGCGTGCCGGGGAAGATGGCCTTGTCGATGGCCTTGGCGTACTGCTCGCGGCAGAGGATCATGCCGCCGCGCGGGCCGCGCAGCGTCTTGTGGGTGGTGGTGGTGACAACGTCCGCATACGGCACGGGGCTCATGTGCTCGCCCGCGGCCACGAGGCCCGCGATGTGGGCCATATCCACCATCAGAAGCGCGCCCACCTCGTCGGCGATCTCGCGGAATTTGGCAAAGTCGATGGCGCGGGCGTAGGCGCTGGCGCCGGCGACGATCAGCTTGGGCTTGTGCTCGAGGGCGAGGCGGCGCACCTCATCGTAGTCGATGCGCTCGGTCTTTTCATCGAGGTTGTAGGCCACGAAGTTGAAGTACTTGCCGGAGAGGTTGACGGGGCTGCCGTGGGTGAGGTGGCCGCCGTTGGAAAGGCTCATGCCCAGCACGGTGTCGCCCGGCTCGAGCAGCGCGAAGTACACGGCCGTGTTGGCCTGCGCGCCGGAGTGGGGCTGCACGTTGGCGTGCTCCGCGCCGAAGAGCTTTTTGGCGCGCTCGCGGGCCAGGTCCTCGGCCTCGTCGACAAACTGGCAGCCGCCGTAGTATCGCTTCCCGGGATATCCCTCGGCGTATTTGTTCGTCAGGTGCGAGCCCATCGCCTGCATGACGGCGGGGCTGACAAAGTTTTCCGACGCGATGAGCTCGATGTGCGTCTGCTGACGCTCCAGCTCGCGCTGCATGGCGGCGTATATCTCGGGGTCGAACTGCTTGACGGCGGGGTACTCCAGCATATGGCTTGCGCCTCCTCGTGTTCTATTTTCTTCATCATATTCGATGCGCGGGGCATAAGACAAGCGCGGCCGTGTTAAGTCGCGCTCATTTTACGAACGTTTCCGGTTTTGGCAAAGGGATCGTTCATGGGGCGGCGCCCCGCGTCAGTCCCTCCTGCTCCCGGACAGGGCCAGCAGGCGCAGAAGCTGCATGATGGCCATAAACGCGCTGGCCACATAGGTCATGGCCGCGGCGGAGAGCACCTTTTTCGCGCCGGCGAGCCCCTCGCCCTGCAGATAGCCGCCGCTCTCCAGCGCAGCAATGGCGCGCTTGGAGGCGTTGAACTCCACCGGCAGCGTGATCAGCGCAAAGAGCACCGCCAGCGAGAACAGCGCGATGCCGACGTTGATCAGCGGGTCCCACGAGAGGATCAGCCCCAGTATGAACAGCGGCCAGGACAGGTTGGAGCTTATGTTGACCACCGGGACCGCCGCCGTGCGCAGCATCAGCGGGCGGTACCCGTCCCGGTGCTGGAGCACATGCCCGACCTCGTGGGCGGCCACGCCCAGCGCGGCGACGGAATCCGAATTGGCGGTGGAATCCGACAGGCGCAGCACGAGGTGCTGGGGGTCGTAGTGGTCGGTCAGGTTGCCGCGCACGCGCTCGATCGCAACATCGTGTATGTCCTCGCCGTGGAGTATGCGCTCGGCCATCTGCGCGGCGCTCACGCCCGCGCCGGAGCGCACCTTGGAGTACTTGGAAAACGTCGAGGACACGCGCATCTGCGCCCAGAGCGATACCAGCAGCGCGGGGATGAGCAGCATCCACGTCCAGTCGTAGAAAAACGGGTAATACATATCGCGCCTCCTTGCGTCGTTGCGAGCTGAATCTCTTATCCTAATTGTACCACGCGCGCGACATTCTGAAAACACATATCGTCCAAAAACCGCGCTTTTGGCGCGAAAATGTCGTTTGCGCGGCGGGGATTGACATCGCACGCGCGGCGTTGTATGCTTTAGCGTATGAAACGCTCCGTACAAAGGAGGCCTGCGCATGCGCAAATGCATCATCGCTCTGGGCGCAGTGCTGGGCGCGCTGGCCGCGCTCGCGCTGGGATATGCCGTCTATGTGCTGGAGGGCCAGTACCGCGTGCCGGACATGCAGGCGCTGCCGGTCTCGCAGGCCGCCGAGGGCGCGCTCGAGGTCGGCAGCGCGTACACGCTGGTCACCTGGAACCTCGGCTTCGGCGCATACTCGGACGACTTCAGCTTCTTCATGGACGGGGGCGAGCGCGCCCGCGCGTTCTCCCGGGAGGCCGTGGAGCAGAACACGGACGCGATGATCGCGCGCATGCGCGCGCTGTCGCCGGACATGCTGGTTTTGCAGGAAGTGGACCTGGACGCGGACAGGAGCTGGCATGTGGACCAGCGCGAGCGCATCGAGGCCGCCTTCCCCGACATGAGCGCGTGCTTTGCGCTCAACTACGATTCGCCCTACCTGTTCTACCCCCTCTACGAGCCCATCGGCCGCTCGCGCTCGGGGATACTGACGCTGAGCGCGGCGCGCATGGAGTCCGGCGTGCGGCGCAGCCTGCCGCTGGAGGCGGGGCTTTCGCGGCTGACCGATCTGGACCGCTGCTACAGCGTTTGCTACTTCCCGCTGGCAAACTGGAGGACGCTGTGCCTGTACAACCTGCACCTTTCCGCCTACACAAGCGACGGCAGCATCTCCACGCAGCAGGCGCAGCTACTGCTCAGCGACATGGCCGCCCAGTACGCGCTGGGCAACTACGCGCTTGCGGGCGGCGACTTCAACAAGGACCTGGTGGGCGACGCGGCCTCGGCCCTTGGGGAGGGCGGCGCGCAGTACGCCTGGGCAAGCGCGTTTCCCTTCGAGCTGCTGCCGGAGGGCGTGGAGCTGTACGCGCCGCGCAACGCGCACACCTGCCGCTGCGCCGACGCGCCCTACGACCCGGACACAGCCTTCACCGTCACGCTGGACGGGTTTCTCGCCACGCAGAACATAGAGGTGTTGCAGTGCGAGACGGTGGACGAGGGCTTTGCCCACTCCGACCACAACCCCGTGCTGCTGCGCTTTCGCCTGGCGGCGTGACGGACTGCCAGGGCGTTGAGAAAGCCCGCAAGCCAAGGAAGCGAACCTGCAAACAAGGTTTCTTACATGGGCGTAAGTGACCGCAGTTTGCAGGCGAAGCTGACGCAGGAAGCAAAAATCACTTCCGCTTGTCCTCTTTCGGAAGTGATTTTTGCGTTTGGGGGCTTTGGCAACGCTCTGGGCCGCCCCGCCACCGCCAAATGGCGGGGCGGCCGGTGTGTTGGACGGTAGGAATCAGGCGGCCGGGGTCTCGAGCGCGAGGGATGTGGCCTCGGGCTCGGAGGTGGTCTCAGGCTCCGTGGCAGTGGCAGGCTCTGCCGTGGCCTCGGGCTCTGTCGTGGCCTCGGGCTGGATTGCGGACGCGTCCTGCCCGGTCTGCGCGCTCGAGGGCATGAAGCTCGCGAGCACGTCGAGCATCTCCTGCTCCTCCAGCCCCACGAACGTCAGCGTGTAGAGCGTGCCGCCGTCCAGCAGCAGGTACTGCGAGGCGGTCTCGCCGTCGAGCGCGACCTGGATCCGGGAATACGTCCAGGGGCCGGCCTCCACGCTCTGCGCCTCCACGCCGTCAAAGCTCGCGACGTAGTCGGCATACTCCGCGATCAGCGCGTCCGCGGCGGCCTGGGTGTCGGCATGGTCGCTGACGGCGTACACGACGCTGACCGAAGCGCCCTCGCGCACCGCGAGCAGCGCCTCGCCATCGTATTCGGCACCGGCGTCGCGCGCGGCGGCCTCGCGGTAGCCCTGCATCTGCTCCTCGTCCTGGGGCGCAAAGCCGTCGGGCAGGGTGATGGTAAAGCCAACGCCCACATACGTCTC
>DXVG01000122.1 GCA_019409045.1 Clostridiales bacterium
TTCCCCGCCTCGCCCGTGAGCGTGTTCGCGCACTGGCAGCCCGCGCCGCCCGCCGCGCAGTCCGCCGTGGAGGCCGTGCAGGAGGCGACCGCGCCGCAGGCGCAGACGGCCCCGGAGGCCGCAAAGGAGGCAGCCGCGCCGCAAACCGCCCCCGAAGGCGCGCCAAGCGCTGCCCTCCCGGGCGCGTCGCAGCCGGACGCCCAGGCGGGCGCGCCCGATAGAGCGCCCCGTTCGCCGCTCGCGTGGGTCTGGATGGGCGGCTTCACCGCGCTGCTGGCGCTGACGGCGCTCAGCTACGTCCGCGGCTTGCGGCGGTTTCGCGCCTCCCGGCCGTTCAGGGGCCGCTTCATCCGCGACTGGCGCAGGCGGCACGCGCTGCGCCGCCGCGTGGAGGTGCGCCTGTGCGCCGCCGTCGATTCGCCGCTCACCTACGGCGTCCTCCGCCCGGTGATCCTCCTGCCCGAAAGCGCCGCGTCGGCCGACGCGCAGGCGCTCTCCCACGCGCTTGAACACGAGTGGGCGCACGTTCGCCACTTCGACGCGCTGTGGAAGCTGCTCATTGCCCTCGCGGCCTGCCTGCACTGGTTCAACCCGCTCGTCTGGGCGATGGCGGTCGTCGCCAATCGCGATCTTGAGCTCTACTGCGACGAGCGCGTCCTGCGCCGCTTTGGCGACGGGGAGCGCCGCGCCTACGCCCGGACGCTGCTGCGCATGGAACAGATGCGCGCCTCCATCCCGCCGCTCATCAACGCCTTCAGCAAAAATTCTACGGAAGAAAGGATCGGTGCGATCATGAAACAGAACAAACGCTCCATCGTCGCCACGCTTCTGACCCTCGCGGTCATGCTCGCGTCACTGTCCGCCTTTGCCGCCGCCCCGGAGGCGTCGCCGCCCTCGGAGGGGACCTCCGCGCAAGCGCCCGCCGCTCAGACGCCCTCCGGGGAGAGCGCCGCGGAGCCGACCTATGAGGCGCTGCTCGCGGACGTACAGGAGGCGGCCGCGTCCAACGCCCAATACCGGGGCCTTCCGGCAGAGGACCTCGCCGCCTACGAGCCCTACGGCCTGAGCCGGATCGACGGCCGCGTCCGCTACCGCGGGGTGCCGGTGCGCGTCTTTGAGGACTTCGCGGCGGGCATCCTCGCGCTGCAAGGGGACGGCGGCGTGGACGTCTGCGCCGTGCGCGACGAGGACGGGACACTGACCGGCCTGCGCGCCTCCACCGAGGAGGAATTTGCCCTCCGCTCCACGAGCGAGCCGGCGATCCTGGCCTACTGGTACGCAACTGGCGAGGACGCCGCGGATGCCTACGTCGCCCCGCCCGCGCAATGGCCGCTGCCCGGCGCGGAAACGCTGCGCGCATCGCTGGATGACTACGCGGCCCATGGCCTGCGCGACGCGGGCGGCGCGATCGCCTACGAGGGCGCGTCGGTGCGCGTGTTCGTAGATGAAGCCGCAGCCCTGGACGTCGTCTGCGCGCCCGACGGCATCGTGGACGTGTACGCCGTGCGCGACGAGGCCGGGACACTGACCGGCCTGCGCCCCGCCACGCAGGAGGAGTACGCGCGCAACACGCAGCAGCGCGCCGAACTCTCCGCCGCGCAGGAAGACCTCTCCGGCGCGTGGGAGTGGCTGGCCACAGGGGATGCGCAGCAGGGCGGCGATGCGGAGGCGATGCCCGCCATGTACACCGCCGACATGTTGGACGGCGCGCTCCAACTCCCCGACGCGACCGCGGCGCTGGGCGTGGATGTCGCGCAGAGCGGCTACGACGCCTTCGGCCTGCGCGTGCATCAGGGCCTTCTGTACTACGAGGGCCGGTTCGTGCGCTGCCTGCTGGACGAGGCCGCCGGCGTGGAGGCGATCTATAACGGCGGCGATATCGACCTGTACGCCGTGCGCGACGAAGGCGGAAATCTGACCGGCCTGCGCGCCGCCACACAGGAGGAGTACGACCAGAATACGCAGAACTACCAACTGTCGTGGTCCTGAGCGCGCGCCGCGGCGACCGCGCCTCCCCAAAAACGCGGAGGTCGGGAGATGTCTCCCGACCTCAGAGCGTTGATAAAGCCCACAAACGCAAAAATCACTTCCGAAAAAAGCAAGCGGAAGTGATTTTTGCTTCCTGCGTCAGCTTCGCCTACAAACTGCGGTCACTTACGTCTATGTAAGCTCCCTTGTTTGCAGGCTCGCTTCCTTGTCTTGCGGGCTTTCTCAACACTCTGGCAGTCTATTGATAAAGCCCCCGAACGCAAAAATCACTTCCGAAAGATAACAATCGGAAGTGATTTTCTGCTTCCTGCGTGCATTTCACAGCGAAAGCGCCAGATCGCGCGTCGCCTCGGCGATGCGCTTTGCGTTGTCAAACCGCCGATAGGCGCGCTGCGCCTCGCGTATGCTCGTAAGCTCCGCCGCGCCGTTTTCCAGCAGGCCGTCCACCGCCCGCGACAGGTTCTTTACGCCCTTGGCGACGATGCCCAGGCCGTAATTCTCCACAAACTCGGGATTTCCCTGCTCCTGCCCCGGGAGCGCGCCCGTGATGATGAGCGGAACGTTCATCACCACCGCCTCAAAGAACGAATTTGGGCTTCCGCGGGCGATCATGATGTCGCTGTCGTTCATCAGCTTCTCCACCTCGGTCACAAAGCCGAGTATGCGCACGCGCTCTGCGTACTTGCGCTTGAGCAGCGCCTCCAGCCGCTTCTTGAGCTGCTTGTTGCGCCCGCAGATGATGGTCAGGTGCACGTCGGTCTTGGTCATCAGCTCGACCGCGTAGGAGCCGAGCATGCCGCTGCCCTCGCCGCCGGACATCAAAAGGCAGCGCGCCGGGCGGGAGGGGTCATACGCGGGCTTTTCCACGCGCTGTGCCATGTCGGTAAACCTGCGCCGCGTGGGGAAGCCCACCTTGAGGATGCGCTCCCTGGGCACGCCGAAGGAGAGCGTGCGCTCCACCGCCTCGTCCGTGGCGCAGATGGTCAGCGCCGAGCGCGCGTCGCACCACGATGGATGCACCGACACGGGGTCCGCCTGCACCGACACAAACGGTATCTCCAGCCCGTGCTCCTCGCACACGGTCAAAAGCGAGGAATTGAACATGGGATGCGTGGTCAGCACCACGTCCGGCCGCTCGCGCGCCACCACCTCGATAAACCGCTTCTCCGCCCAGGTGGACATAAGGGAGCAGTAGGTGCTGTTGAACTTCGTGCCAAAGTCCCACGTCAGCTTCCACAGAAACTTCGCGTGGCGCGTGACCACGCCGTAGCTGTCTCCAATGGCGGTGACGGACTTGCCCACCAGGTCCTCAAACCCGTCTACCTGCACCACCTCCAGCTCCGGCATCTCGCAAAACCAGTCCATCAGCGCGTCGGAGATGGACTTGTGCCCGCAGCCGGTGTGCGTGGTGGTGATCAGCAATACCTTCTTCTTCTCGCTCATGGGCGCACCCTCACCGGCGCGACGCCGGCGGGGATGTCCCCGACGCCGCTGAGCACATAGTGCGGCTGATAGGGATAGGTCGCCATGCTCTCCAGACTGGTCACCCCCGAGAGCACCAGCACCGTGTCCATGCCCGATTCAATGCCCGCCACCACGTCGGTGTCCATGCGGTCGCCGATGATGGCCGTGTCCTCCGGCGAGGCGTTCAGGCGGCTCTGCGCGTGGCGCATCATCAGCGGGTTGGGCTTGCCGATGAAGTACGCCTGGCGGCCGCAGGCCATTTCGATGGGCGAGATCAGCGCGCGGCAGGCCGGGGCGATGCCGTTCTCCACGGGGCCGGTGATGTCCGGGTTCGTACCCAGCAGCTTCGCCCCGTTGCGCACCAGATGCACCGCCTTTTGTATCTTCTCATAGCTGTAGCCGCTCGTCTCGCCCACGATGACGTAGTCGGGATTCACGTCGTTCATCGAAAATCCCGCGTCGTAGAGCGCGCCCACCAGCCCGGCCTCGCCGATGACGTAGGCCGAGCCGCCGGGGCACTGGCTCTTTAAGTAGCTGGCGGTGGCCAGCGCGCTTGTGTAGAAGTGCGATTCCTCCACGTCCAGCCCGAGCCTGTGCAGCTTCTGGCGCAGCTCCTTGGGGCTGCGCTCCGAGGAGTTGGTCAGAAACAGGTATTCCTTGCCGTTTTTTTCGAGCCAGTCCACGAATTCCCGAACGCCGGGCAGCAGCAGGTTGCCGTGATAGATCACGCCGTCCATGTCGCTGATGAACGCCTTTTTCCGAAGCAGCTCGTCCAAGCGTATACACTCCTTTGCTCGCGGCGCTGCATGGCGCCGCCTGAGGATATTATACATGATGAACCGCGTTTTGAAAAGTCCAACCTTTGCATTTTCCGGGATTTCTGATATAATGTGGGAATGAAGACTGTCACGGGCTTTGCGCCGGTCGCGGACGCGGCCTGCCGCACGCTGATCCTGGGCACGGCGCCGAGCGAACTCTCGCTGGGCGAGGGCTTTTACTACGCGCATCCGCGCAATGCGTTCTGGCGCGTGCTCGCCGATGCGCACGCGCGCCCTCTCCCGCGCACGCGGGAGGAGAAGATCGACCTTGCGCTCTCCTGCCGCGTCGCGCTGTGGGACGTGCTTCGCGCCTGCGAGCGGGAGGGCTCGCTCGACGCCGCCATTCGCGCGCCGCAGCCAAACGACTTTTCCGCGTTCTTTGCGCGCTACGCGGGCATTGGGCGCGTGCTGTTCAACGGCGCGACGGCGCAGGCGCTGTTTTTGCGGCTGTGCCCGGGCGCGCTCGGGGACCGAACGAGCGCGCGCCTGCCCTCCACCAGCCCCGCCTGTACGATGCCCTACGCGCAAAAGCTCGCGCTCTGGAGAAAGGAACTTCTATTATGACCAACACCGAGATCAGACCCAACGACATACTGCGCAAAAAGCGCTTCGGAGGCGAGCTCAACGAGGCGGAGATACGCGCCTTCGTGCGCGGCGTGACCGACGGGAGCTGGGCGGACTATCAGACTTCCGCGCTGCTCATGGCGATCTGCATCCACGGCATGTCCGACCGCGAGACGCTGGCGCTCACGCTCGCCATGGCCAAGAGCGGGGACACGCTCGATCTGAGCGACATCCCCGGCGTGAAGGCGGACAAGCACTCCACCGGCGGCGTGGGCGACACCACCAGCCTCATACTGGTGCCCCTGGTCGCCGCCTGCGGCCTGAAGGTCGCCAAGATGTCCGGCCGCGGGCTGGGCTTCACCGGCGGCACGCTGGACAAGCTCGAGTCCATCCCCGGCATGCGCGTGGATCTGGACGTGGATTCGTTCAAGTCCATCGTGCGCCGCGTGGGCTGCGCCATCATCGGGCAGACCGCCTCGCTCGCCCCCGCGGACAAGGTGCTCTACGCGCTGCGCGACGTGACCGAGACCGTGGACTGCCTGCCGCTGGTGGTCTCCTCCATACTCTCCAAGAAGCTCGCGGCGGGCTGCGACGTGGTGGTGCTCGACGTCAAAACAGGCTCCGGCGCCATCATGGACACGCCCGAGAAGTCGCGCAAGCTGGCCGCGGACATGGTGCGCATCGGCAACCTCAGCGGTCGGCGCTTCTCGGCGCTGATCACGGACATGGACCAGCCGCTGGGCATGTACATCGGCAACGCGCTCGAGGTCGAGGAGGCCATCGACGTGCTCGCCGGTCGCGCGGGCGGCAAGCTCCGGGACGTCTCCGTCACGCTGGGCGCGCACATGCTGCGCAACGCGGGCATCGCCCCGACGGTCGAGGCGGGCGCGGCCATGCTCGAGGAAAAGCTCGCCTCCGGCGCGGGGCTTGAAAAGTTCGCCGAGATGATCGCCGCGCAGGGCGGCGACGCGCGCGTGTGCCGGGACACGGGGCTTCTCCCCAAGGCCCGGCGCAAGATTCCCATGACCGCCCCGGACGACGGCTACATCTCCGCCATCCGCA
>DXVG01000123.1 GCA_019409045.1 Clostridiales bacterium
GAAGCGGGGGATGCGGACGGCTCGGGGGAAGCAGCTAAAGCGGGAGGCGCAGACGGCGCGGGCGACGCCGCGGCCGCGCGGGCCGTGGCAAGCGGGGCGGGGGAGTAGAGCGCGCGATAGGCGTCGCCCTCCTCGCGCACGCGGGCGCGGTCGGCAAAGTAGCCGATCACATAGGCCGCGCTCAGGGCGATCAGCACAACGCACGCCAGACAGAACAGCCGGTGCTGCCGCGCGCGGGGCGAGCGGTCGCCCCACATCAAAAGCGCCTTCAAGCGTCTGAACATGCCCATCCTCCCGTGCGCGAACTGTTGCCTACATTATAAACCCTGCGCGGGCGGAATGCAAGATGCCGCGCATACCGCACAGAGCGCCGTCATATGCTCAAACAGTAAAAATGAGCTGGGAGGCGCGTTCCATGGATCAGGACACATTGTATCGGGATATCGCCGGTCGATGCGAGGGAGACATCTATCTGGGCGTCGTCGGCCCCGTGCGCACCGGAAAGTCAACGTTCATCAAGCGGTTCATGGAACTGCTGGTGCTTCCGAATCTTACCGGCGAGCATCGCCGCGAGCGGGCGCAGGATGAGCTCCCCCAGAGCGGCGCGGGCCGGACGATCATGACCACGCAGCCCAAATTCGTGCCCAACGAAGCGGCGGAGATACGCTTGGGCGAGGATACCGCGCTGCGCGTGCGGCTGGTGGACTGCGTGGGCTATCTCATCGACGGCGTGCTCGGCCTGGACGAGGACGGGCAGACGCGCATGGTGCGCACGCCGTGGTTTGAGCACGACATACCCTTCGAGCAGGCGGCGGAGGTCGGCACGCGCAAGGTCATCCGCGAGCACTCGACCATCGGCGTGGTCGTACTCACCGACGGAAGCGTCACCGACATCCCCCGGGAGGCGTATCTCGAGGCGGAGGAGCGCGTCGTCGGCGAATTGCGGGGGCTGGGCAAGCCCTTCGCCATCGTGCTCAACACCGCCCGCCCGCTCGCGCCGGAGACCAGGCGGCTTAGGGAGGAGCTGGAGAAAAAGCACGGCGCGCCGGTGATGGCGATGGACGTGATGAACATGCGCGAGGAGGAGATACGCGCGCTGCTGGAGGGCGTGCTGCTGGAATTTCCGCTCACGCAGATCCGCGTCAGCGCGCCCTCGTGGCTGACCTCGCTGGACGCGGACCACTGGCTCGCCGGCGCGGTGCTGGACGCGGTGCGCGCCGCCGCGGGCGAGATGCACCGCGTGCGCGACCACGCGCTTCTGGGCGCGGCGCTGATGGAACTTCCCTACACCGAGGACGCCGCCGTCACGGACGTGCGCCTCAACGAGGGCGCGGTGGACTACCGGCTCACGCTGCGCGACGGCCTGTTCTACCAGGTGCTGGGCGAGGCGTGCGGGCAGAGCATCGAGGACGAGGAACATTTGTTCGAACTTATGAAGACGCTCGTGACCGCCAAGCGCGAATACGACCGCGTGGCCGGCGCGCTGGAGAGCGTGCGCAAAACCGGCTACGGGCTTGTGACGCCCTCCATGGAGGAGCTCACGCTGGAGGAGCCGGAGATCGTGCGGCAGGGCTCGCGCTTCGGCGTGCGGCTCAAGGCGAGCGCGCCCTCGCTGCACATGATCCGCGTGGACATAGACACCGAGGTCAACCCCATCGTCGGCACCGAGAAGCAGTCCGAGGAGCTGGTCAAGTACCTGCTCAGCGGCTTTGAGAACGATCGCGCGGGCATCTGGGAGACGGAGATCTTCGGAAAATCGCTCAACGACCTCGTGCGCGAGGGGCTTGCCAGCAAGCTCACGCGCATGCCCGAGGACGTGCGCATGAAGCTCCAGGAGGCGCTCAAAAAGATCATCAACGAGGGCTCCGGCGGCATGATCTGCATACTGCTGTAGTGTGCGCGCGCTCCAGTCAAAGCGGGGGCGCGCATTTTTTGCGCCGGGGATGTCCACCAAAGGTTGCGCGAAAGTGCGTTTTGATGTATAATACAGGTGAAGAAACCAACGGGAGGTGACCGCCATGAAGCTGATTATAGCGATTGTGCAGGATGAGGACTCCGCGCGCCTTGTGCGCGGGCTGATGGACGCGGGCTACGGCGTGACCAAGCTTGCCACGACCGGCGGCTTCCTGCGCTCCGGGAATACGACGCTTTTGGTGGGCGTTGAGGACGAACGCTTCGACGGCGCGATGGCTGTTATCGAAAAGATATGTAAAAGCAGAAAGCAGATCGCCACTTCGCCCTCGCCGATGTCCGGCTCTACGGGCGTGTATGTGCCCTATCCCATCGAGGTCGTGGTCGGCGGCGCGACGGTGTTTGTGCTCAACGTAGAGAAGTTCGTCAAGATATAGAGGGCGCTCCTCGCGCGCAGGAAAGGCGATTATCGTGGTTTGAAACGGTTGGACTTTGAGGGCGGCTGCCCGGAGATCGAGCATCTGATGCGTTCGGCGCGCGCCGGGCGCATCGTGCATGCGTATCTCCTGTGCGGCGAGCACGGCTGTGGCAAGCGCACGCTTGCGCGTTTGATCGCGCAGGCGCTTTTGTGTAGTGCGCAGCCGGAGGTGCGCCCCTGCGGCGAATGCCCCGCGTGCAAGCGGTTTCTCAGCGGCAACCACCCCGACGTGCGCGTGGTCACGCCCGCGGGCCGCTCCATCGGCGTGAACGAGGTGCGCGAACTGACGGAGTACCTCTCGCGCAGGCCCTACGAGGGCGGCTGGCATGTGGCCATCATCGAGCGGGCCGACGCCATGACGGCCAGCGCGCAGAACGCGCTGCTCAAGACGCTCGAAAACCCGCCGGAGGACACGGCGTTTTTCCTGCTGGCGGAGACCGCCGGGGCGCTGCTTCCCACGGTGCGCTCCCGGCTTCGCACGGTGCGCGTGACGCCGCTGACGCGCGAGGCGTGCGCACGCGCGCTCGCCGGGCACGGCGTGGCGCCCGAGCGCGCCCGCAGGCTCGCGGGGTTTGCACACGGCTCGGTCGGCCGCGCGCTGGAGATCGACGCGGACGAGGGGTTTGAGCCGCTGGTCGAGCAGGTGCTGCGCGCGCTTACTTCGCTGCGGGGCAGGGGCTCGGTGGCGCAGGCCGCGGCGCCTCTGTACGATGCGCGCGAGCGGCAGGACGACGTGCTCTCCATCCTGGAGGCCGTCGGTCGCGACCGCATGGCCGCGCAAAACGGCGTGGAGGGCGTGGCGCTCTCGGCGGCGGAGCTCGCAGGCGTGCAGGTGGACGGGCAAACGCTGATGCTGGCCGTGCTGGAGGCGCGGCGCATGCTTCAGGCAAACGTCGCCTGGCAAAGCGTGCTCGACAGGCTCCTGTTCGCCGCCTCGCCCGGCGGGAACTGATCGATCTGCGCCCGGCTGCGCGCACTGCCGCGGGCCGGCATGAAATATATGGAGGATACGCAATGGCGACAGTGATCGGCGTCCGGTTCAAGAAGGCCGGAAAGGTATACTATTTTGACCCGTGCGAGGTATGGCCGCGCCCGGGCGACAGCGTGGTGGTGGAGACGGCGCGCGGCGTGGAGCTGGGCGAGGTCGTCACCGGCGCGCGCGAGGTGGCGGACGAGCAGATTGTCTCCCCGCTGAAAAAGGTGGTGCGCATCGCCACCGAGGAGGACGTCCGCCGCGCGGAGTACAACGCAAGGCGCGAGGCGGAGGCGTTTCGCATCTGTCAGGAAAAGGTGGCGCGGCACAAGCTGGAGATGAAGCTGGTCAGCGTGGAATACACGTTTGACAACTCCAAGATCATCTTCTACTTCACCGCCAACGGCCGCGTGGACTTCCGCGAGCTGGTCAAGGACCTGGCGGGCGTGTTCAAAACGCGCATCGAGCTTCGGCAGATCGGCGTGCGCGACGAGGCCAAGATGCTCGGCGGGCTCGGCTCCTGCGGCCGCCCCATCTGCTGCGGCGCGTTTCTGGGCGATTTCCAGCCGGTGTCGATCAAGATGGCGAAGGAGCAGAACCTGTCCCTCAACCCCACGAAGATATCCGGCCAGTGCGGCCGCTTGATGTGCTGCCTCAAGTACGAGCAGGAGTATTACGAGCAGACGCTCAAAAAGCTGCCCAAGGTAGGCAAGGACATCGTGACCCCCGACGGCGTGGGCGTGCTCTCCGAGATCAACGCCATCCGCGAAAAGGTGAAGGTGCGCATCAAGACGGACGACGCCTTCGACGTGCGCGAGTACGCCATCAGCGAGGTGCGCAAGCCCGGCCCGGACGACTCCGCCGCCGTGCGCGAGGCGCCCAAGCCCAGGCAGCGCCGCGCCGAGGCCGCGCAGGAGCCCGCCAAGGAGGAAGAGGACGCGGCCAAGCGCAGGCGATACCATCAGAAGGCCCCCAAGAACCTGTCCACCGATCAGTTCCTGGAGAAGATGAAGACCGATTCGGACGCCGGGAAGAAGAAGGACAGGCCCAAGAAGGACCGCTCCGCGCGCGAAAAGCGCAGGGCGCAGGGCGAGGGCAAGCCCGTCTCCGAGGACAGGCCCGCGCCGGAAGCTGAGGCGAATCCGATGCCGGAGGCCAAGCCGACAACCGAGGCAAATCCGATGCCGGAGGCCAAGCCGGCGACCGAGGCGAATCCCGTGCCGGAGGCCAAGCCGGCGACCGAGGCAAAGCCCGCGCCGGAGCCCATACCGACGGCCGAGGCAAAGCCCGCGGACGCGCCGGGCGATGCGCGGGATGAAAACGGCATGTGAAAAATTTTAAAAAGCACTGTACTTTTTCCGCGCGTTATGCTATAATACGTCCAGCCCCGATAGAACGATCTTCGAAACCGTATCCCTCCGGTGGTAGCCCTACCGATGACAGGACTCGGCATCAAGACAGGTCATCGTATGGGCACACACAATGTAGGAGGGTTTTTTCCATGTTTGAGGACAAGACGTTGGTTTGCCGTGAGTGCGGCGCGGAGTTCGTGTTCACCGCTTCCGAGCAGCAGTTCTACGCCGAGAAGGGCTTCCAGAACGAGCCCGGCCGTTGCCCGGCCTGCCGTGCCGCCCGTCGCCAGAACAATGGCGGCGCCCGTGGCGAGCGTCAGATGTATGATGTGATCTGCGATGGCTGCGGCCAGCCCACCCAGGTGCCGTTCCAGCCCCGCGGGGATCGTCCGGTGTATTGCCGCGCCTGCTTCGAGGCCAATCGTCAGAATCGCTTCTAAGAGGCGACGCTTCGGCAGATGGAAAGCCAGCGCACCACGCAATGGGCGCTGGCTTTCTCTCGCCCGTGCGCGCGGCCGTATGGACAAACGCCTCAAAATGTGATAGAATGTTTTTTGCAGCGTGAATTGCAGGAAAGGACTGATTCGCATGGCTGGAAAGGCCAAGACCTCCGCCCGCTCCAAGGGCTATCGCAAGACGGAAAAGAAACGCCCGTTTCTGACAAAGAAGGAGATCATACAGCTCGTGGTCATCGTGCTGGTGATCGCCGTGGGCGTGCTATTGTTCAATCTGCTCTACAGCGACGGCTCGCTCAAGCTCGTCGATGGCGTCCCGCAGACGGAGAACCTGGAGACCAGCCTGCTGGCGACGCAGTCGTCCGACGCGGGCACGAAGTACTTCAAGGTCGGCGAGGTCGGCCAGATCGACGGCTATACGCGCCAGGCCAACGAGGGCACGATCGAATACACGCAGAGCTTTTCCTATACGCCGGACGATTCCGAGTCGCCCATTGAGCAGCTCTATGTAGGGGCCGGAAACCGCAGCGCGCAGGAGATGGCCTCGGTCACGCAGTACAACATATCCGCCAATCCCATCTACTTTGGCACTGCGCCCGACGGCATTCAGGAGACGGACATCAACGGGCGCCACGTCTATTACCTGATCACCACGCATGAGGTGGAGGACACGAGCACCGAGAC
>DXVG01000124.1 GCA_019409045.1 Clostridiales bacterium
GTCCATGTGCGCGATCAGGCCGATGGCGGGAAGGCCCTCGCGGTTGGCGGGCAGGGAGGCGTACACATAGCCGTGCTCGTCCACGCGCGCGTCGCACAGGCCGAGCTCGCGCAGCTCGTTCGACAGCGCCTCGGCCAGCACGCGTTGGCGCGCGGTGCTCGGGCAGTCCGCGCAGGCGGGGTCCGAGGCCGTGTCGTAGGCGACGTAGCGCAGGAATCGCTCGTATGCGCGCATGTGAAAGTTCCTTCCTTTCCTGAGATGCGGAGGTCGCGCCGGGCGTCAGCGGAAGTACAGCCGCTGCGTCTCGTGCTTGGGCTGGCAGGTGAGGTTCACGCCGAGGCGGCGGAATATGTCCTCGTCCACGGAGGAGAGCAGCACGCTGGCGTGCGCCTCCAGCCCCGCAAGGCGCGGAAGCTGCGCGATGGCGCGGGCGGCGAACTCGTCGTCCACGGCGCAGATGGACAGCGCGATGAGCACCTCGTCCGTGTGCAGGCGCGGATTGCGGTTGCCGAGTGCGGTGACCTTCAGGCGCTGTATGGGCTCTATGATGCGCTTGGAGATCAGCTTGACCTCGTCGGGGATGCCCGCCAGCGTCTTGAGCGCATTGAGCAGCATCGCGCTCAGGCAGCCGAGCAGGTCGGTGGTCTTGCCGGTGACCACGCTGCCGTCGGAGAACTCCATCGCCGCGGCGGGCATGCCCGTCACAGCCTCCAGGCGGTTGGCCTCGCGCGCGGAGCGGCGGTTCTCCGGGGACACGCCCGCCTGCTCCATGAGAATTTCGATCTTGCCCACGGCATCGTCGTCCCCGCTGCCGCGCAGCTTCGCGCAGCCCGCGTTGAAATAGCGGCGCACGATCTCGCGGCGCGAGGCGTCGCAGCAGGCCTCGTCGTCGGTAATGCAGAAGCCGGCCATGTTCACGCCCATGTCCGTGGGCGAGCGGTAAGGGGAGGTCCCCTGTATGCGCTCGAAGATGGCGCGCAGCACGGGGAAGATCTCCACGTCGCGGTTGTAGTTGACCGCCAGCTCGCCGTAGGCCTCCATGTGATAGGGGTCGATCAGGTTCACGTCGTTCAGGTCCGCGGTCGCGGCCTCGTAGGCGAGGTTGACGGGGTGCTTGAGCGGCAGGTTCCAGACCGGGAAGGTCTCAAACTTGGCGTAGCCTGCCTTCACGCCGCGCTTGTACTCGTGATAGAGCTGGCTCAGGCAGGTGGCCATCTTGCCGGAGCCGGGGCCGGGGCCGGTGACCACCACCAGCTCGCGCGTGGTTTCGATGTAGTCGTTGCGGCCGTAGCCGTCGTCGGAGACAATGCGGTTGAGGTTGGAGGGATAGCCGTCGATGACGTAGTGTCGAAACACGCGGATGCCCTGATTCTCCAAGCGGCGCTTGTAGGCCTCGGCGGCCTGCCCGGCATAGCGCGTGATGACCACGCTGCCCACATACAGCCCCGCCTCGCGGAAGGCGTCGATCAGCCGCAGCGTCTCCGCGTCGTAGCCGATGCCCAGGTCGCCGCGCAGCTTGTTGGACTCGATGTCCTGCGCGTTCACGGCGATGACCATCTCGGCGCGGTCGGCCAGCGTCTTGAGCATGCGCAGCTTGCTGTCGGGCTGGAAGCCGGGCAGCACGCGCGAGGCGTGATGGTCGTCAAACAGCTTGCCGCCGAACTCCAGATAGAGCTTGCCGCCGAACTGCGCGATGCGCTCGCGGATGCGCTCGGACTGCATGCGTATGTACATTGCGTTGTCAAATCCCTGTCGCATCACGCTTTCCTCCCCAGCATGGCCGCCCCGATGATGCCCGCGTCGTTGCCCAGCCGCGCAAGCTCCACGCGCGCGTAGGACAGCGAGGGGCAATACACATACTTGCCCAGCTCCGCGCGCACGGCATCGAGCAGGAAATCGCCCGCGTGCGCCACGCCGCCGCCGAGCACGAACATGTCCGGATCGTAGATGTTTACGAGGTTTGCCATGCCGATGCACAGGTATCGCACATAGGCGCGGAAGATGGCCATGCAGTCCGCGTCGCCCTCCTTGGCCAGGTCCAGCACGGCCTTGGCGTCCACGCGCCCGGGGTCGCACTCCACGCGGCGGCACAGCGCGCAGCCGGGCTTTTTGCGCATCAATTCGCGCCCCATGCGGATCAGCGCCGTGGCGCTTGCGTACTTCTCCCAGCAGCCGCGGTGCCCGCAGTTGCACTCCTCGCCGTCGGCCTCCACCACCATGTGGCCGATCTCGCCGCCCACGCCGTGCGCGCCGGTGTGTATGCGGCGATTGTGCACGATGCCGCCGCCCACGCCCGTGCCAAGCGTGATCAGTATGCTGGTGTCCACATCCCTGGAGGCGCCGAACACGCTCTCGGCCAGCGCCGCGACGTTTGCGTCGTTGTCCACATACACGGGAAGCCCCAGCGCGCCCGACAGCCGCTCCACCAGCGGCACGTCCACCCAGCCGAGGTTGTTGCAGAAGGCGACCAGCCCCGTCCGGGGGTCCTGCTCGCCGGGGATGCCCACGCCCACGGCGCACACATCCGCCATCGCATGCCCGCCCTCTTCCACGATCCGGCGGCACATGTCCGCCATGTCCGCGGCGATGGCCTCAAAGCCGCGCTCGATGCCCGTCTTGCAGCTCGACTTGATATGTATAGTGCCCGCGTCGTCCACCAGGCCCGCCTTGGCCGTGGTCGCGCCCACATCTATGCCGATATAGAGCATGCCCTATTCCTCGCTTTCTTCCTGCTGCGCGCGCATGGCGCGCTTCATGTGCCTGTGCGCAAGCTCCTGCGCGGCGTTGTAGCCCATCTGCTTGAGGCGGAAGTTGCGCGCGGCGACCTCCAGCACGATCGCAAGGTTGCGCCCCGGATGGATCGGTATCAGCAGATAGGGGATCTTCACGCCCAGTATCTCGCCGTACTGGTCGGTCAGCCCCAGCCGGTCGTACTCCTTGCCCTGCTGCCAGTTCTCCAGCCGCACCTCCAGGTCGATGGACTTGGAGCGTATGACCGCGCCCACGCCGTACATGGTGGCGATGTCGATGATGCCCACGCCGCGTATCTCCATAAAGTGCCGCACAAGCTCGGGCGACTCGCCCACGAGCCTGTCGTCGGCCACGCGGCGTATGTCCACCACGTCGTCCGCCACCAGCCGGTGGCCGCGCTTGATCAGCTCAATGGCCGTCTCGCTCTTGCCGACGCCGCTTTCGCCGGTGATCAGAAGCCCGCTTCCGTACACGTCCACGAGCACGCCGTGCATCGTCTCGCGCGGGGCGAGGTAGTCGCGCAAAAACGAGATCAGCTCGACCTCCACCTGCGTGGTCTCCTGCGCGGCGGAATAGATGGGGATCTTGCGCGCCGCGGCCAGCACGAGCATCTCGTCAAAGCAGGGAATGGCGCGCGCGATGATGATGCAGGGCAGGTCATAGCTGAAAAAGCGCGTCAACCGCTCGTGGCGTGTGCCCTCGTCGAGCATGGACAGGTAGGTCATCTCCACCATGCCCAGAAGCTGCGGCCGCTCGTAGCCGAAAAAGTCCCAGTATCCGGCGAGCTGAAGCCCCGGGCGGTTGACGTTGGAGACCTCCACGTTGAGGCGTCCGTCCGAGCTTGCGATGATGGTCTTGAGGTTCAGCGCCCTTACAAGGTCCGCTTCCAGAATCATGCCTAACCTCCGATCTCGCCGCGCGCGAGCAGCTCCTCGAGCACCTGCGCCACGCCGTCTTTGTCGTTTGCGGGGGCGTGGAGCGCGATGCGCGAGCGCAGCGGCCCCTCCGCGTTTTTCATGATGTAGCCGCGTCCTGCGTACTCAAGCATGCCCAGGTCGTTGTCCGCGTCGCCAAACGCGGCCACCTCCTCGCGGGCGATGCCCAGCTGCTCACACAGCACGCGCAGGGCGTTTCCCTTGTCCACGCCTGCGGAGACGATCTCGAGATATGTGGGATGCGAGAGCATCAGGGAAAGCCCGCTGAAGCGCGCGCAGATATCCTCGCGCAGCGCGAGCAGTGAGGCGCTCTCGCCCAGCGCGAGCAGCTTCATCGCGCTTTTGTCGATCCAGCGGGAGAGCGGCACGCCCGTCTCCTCCCCGACGAAGTTGATGCGCGCCTCGTACTCGTCGCACACGGCGGGGTCGCGCCGGTCGTAAAAAAAGCCGCGCTCGGGGAAATACTGTATGAACACGCCCCGCGCTTCGGCCATGGCGCACACCGCGCGCGCCGTCTCGGCCGGTATATCGGCCTTGAGGGAGGGCGCGCCGTCCCGCCAGTCGCAGATCATGCCGCCGTTGAAGACGATGATGGGCGCGTTGACGTCGAGCTGCTGGGCAAACGGGCGGGTGGACAGGTACATCCGACCGCTGGCGATGACGAACTTCGCCCCCGCCTCCATCGCGCCGCGCACCGCCGCGATCGTGCGCGGGGTCAGCGCGCTGCGGTCATTCAAAAGCGTCCCGTCCAGGTCCGTGGCGATCAGCCGTATCATTGGTAACGACCCCCTCACCACACTATTCTATCCTATTTTCCGCCGCGATGCAAGAGCGCGGACGCCTGTTTTGCGGGCGCGCTTCCAAAAATCTCCGCGCTTGGAAGGCGCGAATCCGGAAATGATACTTGCAGGGAGGGATAGACATGTCCGTTGGACTCATCATTCTCATCGTCGTCGGCCTTCTGGTGATCTTCGGCGCGGGCCAGCGCGCGCTGGACAGGCTGCGGCTCACCGACCGACAGGCGCTGGCGTTCATCGCGCTGATCATCGGCCTGGGGTTTGTGCCGGACATACCGCTGGGCGGCCAGGTGACGGTAAACCTCGGCGGCTGCGTGGTGCCGCTGGTGCTGTGCGGCTATCTGTTTGTGCGCGCCGGGACGTGGATGGAGCGCGGCCGCGCCATCGCCGCTTCGCTGGTGACGGGCGTTGTGTGCTATATCATCGGCCGCTACGGCGCGGACGAGCCGGAGACGATCACCTTCGACCCCAACTACCTCTACGGCGTGGCCGGAGGCGTGATCGCCTACCTGTTCGGCCGCTCGCGGCGCTCGGCGTTCATCGCGGGCGTGCTGGGCGTGTTGATCGCGGACGCCATCGCCTCTGTCGAGGTGTGGTCGCGCGGGATCGAGCAGACGCTCGCGCTGGGCGGCGCGGGCGCGTATGACGCGGTGGTCATCTCCGGCATACTCGCGGTATTGCTGGCGGAGCTGATCGGCGAGGTCGTCGAGCGCATGGCGCGCGGGACGAAGCGCCCGGAGCGCGAATACAGCATCCGCACGGGAGAATTTCTGCGAAAGGAGCCGGAAAAATGAGGAGAATGCTGCTTGCGCTCGCACTGCTGGCCGCGCTGTGCGTCCCCGCGCGCGCGGAGATGGACGGGGACGCCGTATACACGCTGGTGACCCGGGAAGGGGAGGAGCTGACCATGCGCGCCGGGCGCATGTACGTCGGCGACGAATATATCTCCTCGGGCGACCAGCTCTACCGCGTGGCCAGCGTGGACGACGAGGCGCGCGTGGCCGTCGCCGAGCACATCGGCCCCGCGCAGGTCGAGCCCGCCGCGTCCACGGCGTTTGCCTCGCTCATCGCCCGCGCGGAGGCGGATAAGAAGATCGCCATGTACTCCACGCACTCCGACGAGAGCTATGTGCCCTCGGACGGCGAATCCTCCAAGCTGGAGGACGCGGGCATATACGACGTGGGCGAGGCGCTGGCCGAGAGCTTTGAAGAGCTCGGCATCGACGTGGAGTATTCTAAGGAGACCTTCCACCCGCACGACGCCGGGGCCTACAGGCGCTCGCGCCGCACGGCCGAGGAGCTTTTGAAGGACGCTCCGGACGCGCTTCTGGAC
>DXVG01000125.1 GCA_019409045.1 Clostridiales bacterium
TCTGCACCCACAGGCCCTTGCAGGTGACAAAGCACACATAGCCGCCGCCCAGGCCGCAGATGCCGCCGCCGATGAGTATGTGAACGTACTTGTAGAGCGTCACGTTCACGCCCGCGGCGTCCGCCGCGCCGGGGTTCTCGCCCACCGCGCGCAGGTTGAGGCCGCGGCGCGTGTGGTTGAGGTACAGTCCCATGGCCACGGCGAAGCAAACGCCCAGTATGACGAATATGTTGTTGTTAAACAGCAGCGGACCGATGTAGGGAATGTCGGCAAGCACGGGTATGCGTATGCTGCCGAACGCCGCCTGGAGCTCGGGCGTAAAGCCCACGGACACGGTGCCGCCCGCCAGCAGGTTCTCGCCGATGAGGCTGGCAAGGCCGGTGCCGAAGATGGTCAGCGTAAGGCCCGTCACGTTCTGGTTGGCCTTGAGCGTGACGGTGAGGAAGGCGTAGATCAGCGCGCCCAGCAGGCCGCCGCCAAACGCCGCCAGCAGCGCAAGGACTGCGCTGTTCGAGTAAAAGCCCGCCAGAAAGCCGAAAATCGCGCCCATGTACATCATGCCCTCGACGCCCAGGTTGAGGTTTCCGGATTTCTCGGTGAGTATCTCGCCCAGCGTGCCCAGGAGAAGCGGCATGCCCGCCGGGATCGCCGCGAGTACGAAGTTGAACCACACCGCCGACTCAGCCACGCTCGACGCCCCCTTTCAGCTCGCCCGCGAGATGCACGCGGTGCGTCAGGAAAAATTCGCTGCCCAGCACGAAGAAGAGTATGATGCCCTGCAACACCTCCGCCGTGGCGGCGGACAGGTTGTACACGGACTGCACGGACGCGCAGCCCTTTTCCAGTATGCAGAACAGCACCGACACGATGAGCATGCCCACCGGATTGAGCCGCGCGAGCCACGCGACTGTGATCGCGGTAAAGCCGACGCCGCCGGCTACGGTGTCGTTGAGCGTCTTGTCCGCGCCCGAGGCCTGCAGCATGCCCGTCAGGCCGCACAGGCCCGCGGAGATGAACATCGTGCGAATCACCACGCGCTTGACGCTCATGCCCGCGTAGCGCGCCGTGGCCTCGTTCTCGCCCACTACGCTCAGTTCATACCCCTGCTTGGAGTGGCGCATGTAAATATACACGACCACCACCAGGATCAGCGCCACGATCCAGCCGACGTGTACGCCCAGAACCTCCGGGAGCCGCGCCGAGCGGTCAAAGCGCGCGATCTTGAAAAAGCCCAGCTGCGACGGGTCGCGCCAGGGGCCCTGCTGGAGCGCCTGAATGGCGTAGAGCGCGATGTAGTTGAGCATGAGCGTGAGCAGCGTCTCGTTCGTGCCGAAGCGGCACTTGAAGTAGGCGGGGATCACGCCATAGAGCCCGCCCGCGACAATGGCGGCAAGCGCCATGACGATCAGCAGTATCCACTGCGGCCAGTCGGAGTGAAACAGCGCAAAGTAGGTCGCTGCGATGGCGCCGACGCATATCTGCCCCTCACCGCCGATGTTCCAGAAACGCATCTTAAACGCCAGCGCCACGCCCAGCGATGTAATCAGCAGGGGTACCGTCAGCTTCGCCGTGAGCTCAAGGCCCATCTTGGAGCCGAGCGAGCCGTCGATCATCGTCGCGTAGATCTGCAGGGGATTGTATCCCAGGATTGCCACGAATGCGCCGCCGGTCAGCAGCGCCAGCGCGATGGCGCACAGCCGCACGCACCACGCCTTGCCCGTCGATATGTCGGCGCGCTTGCTCACGCGAAGGGGAAAGCCGTTAGCCATTTTGCATCGCCTCCTCCATCGTAGCGCCGGTCATCATCAGGCCGACCTGTTCCTTGGTCACACACGATGTGTCCACAATGCCGGTGACCTTGCCGCCGCAGAGCACCATCACGCGGTCGCACAGCTCGAGCAGCACGTCCAGATCCTCGCCGATGTAGAGCACCGCCACGCCCTTTTGCTTCTGCTCGTTGAGCATGCGGTAGATGGTCATGGAAGAATTGATGTCCAGCCCGCGCACGGGATAGGCGGTGATGAGTATGCGCGGGTTGGAGGCGATCTCCCGCCCCAGGAGCACTTTCTGCACGTTGCCGCCGGAGAGCTTGCGCACGGGCGTGTAGATGCTGGGCGTGGATATGTTCAATTGCTTGACAAGCTCGTCGGCCAGCTTGCGCGCGGGCTCGCGGTCCACGAGCGCGCCCGGCCGGTTCTGGTAGTTTTTGAGCAGCATGTTGTCCACCATGCCCATGGAGGCTACAAGGCCCATGCCCAGGCGGTCCTCCGGGATGAACGACATGGAGATGCCCTTGCGGATGATCTCGCGCGGGCTCAGCCCCTCCAGCGACACATGCTCGCACAGTATCGCGCCGCCCGCGATGGGCTGAAGCCCCGCGATGGCCTCGCACAGCTCCCTCTGCCCGCTGCCCGCCACGCCCGCGACGCCCAGTATCTCGCCCGAGGCGATGGAGAAGTTCACGTCGTCCAGCGCCTTCACGCCGTCCTGATTGATCACGGTCAGGTGGTGTACGTCCAGCATGGGGCCCCTGCACATGGGCTCCGGCCTGTGGATGGACAAATCCACCGCGGCGCCGACCATGCGCTCGGTCAGCTCGCGCGCGTTGGTGTGCGCGGTCTCCACCGTGCCGATGCACCGGCCCTTGCGCAGTATGGTCACGCGGTCGGAAATTTCGAGTACCTCGTTGAGCTTGTGGGTGATGATGATGATCGCGCAGCCCTCGTCGCGCATCTTGCGCAGTATGGCAAACAGCCGCTCGATCTCCTGCGGCGTGAGCACCGCCGTGGGCTCGTCCAGCACCAGCGTGCGCGCGCCCCGATAAAGCACCTTGAGGATCTCCACGGTCTGCTTTTCACTGACCGAGAGCGTGTAGACCTTGCGCGCCGGGTCGATGTGCAGGCCGAACCGCTCGCACAGGTCGGATATCTCGCGGTTGAGCTGCCTGCGCCCGGCGTAGTGCCCGGTCGTTCCCAGGACGATGTTCTCCTGCACCGAGAGCACGTCCACGAGCTTGAAGTGCTGATGGATCATGCCGATGCCCAGCGCGATCGCATCGTGCGGCGAGCGTATGTGCACGCTTCGGCCGCCCACATATATCTCGCCCGCGTCCGGCCGGTAGAGGCCGGAGAGCATGTTCATCAGCGTGGTCTTGCCGGAGCCGTTCTCGCCCAGAAGCGCCAGTATCTCGCCCTTGCGGACCGTCAGGTCGATGTCCTGATTGGCGATGATCGAGCCAAAGACCTTCGTCAGCCCTCTGAGCTCTATCGCCGGATGATCGTTCGGCATGCGCCTCACTCCTTGATGGGAATGACACCATTATACATTCTTTCGGGTGTCATGGATAGCAGTTTTGGGCAAATTTCGGCAAAAATACGGAGATTTTACGTTTTTTCCGCGCGAATGCACGGCTCCGGGGGCGCTTGACAAACGGCGCGAGGCAACGTATAATGCATACGTCGATGCATGCGACGGGGAAAGGATGTGTGCGCGGCGTGAAGGATATTTGCGCGATCATCGAGGCGATACTGTTTGTCTCCGGCGACCCGGTGAAGGCGGAGGAGCTTGCGCACTCGATGAACCTGACCATACAGGAGATGGACGCGGCGCTGGAGGCGCTCGCGGAGCACCTGGCGCTGGAGAGCCACGGCCTGCAGCTCAACCGCTCGGGCGGCGAGGTGTTTTTGTCCATCCGCCCGGAGTACGCGCCGCAGGTGGAGGCGTTTTTGCAGCCGCTGGAGAAGCGGCCGCTCTCGCAGGCAGTGCTGGAGACGCTCTCCATCATCGCCTACCGCCAGCCGGTGACCAAGGCGGACGTGGAGCAGGTGCGCGGCGTGAAGTGCGACTATTCCGTGCAGGCGCTGCTCTCCAAGGGGCTCATCGAGGAGGCGGGACGGCGCGAGACGCTGGGCCGCCCCATACTCTACCGCACCACCGATGCGTTTTTGCGCCACTTCGGCATTTCCACGCTGGATGAGCTGCCGCAGGTGGACTTTTCCGCGCCCGCACAGGAGATGGAGACCTGAGCTTCGGCGCGGCATAATAAACGCCCGGCCCCGGCGCTTGCCGGAGATCGGGCGTTTTTCTGCCTTACGCGTTTTTCGGCGCGGATTGGGCTATCTTCGCGCGAAGGCTTTCGGCGTCCTCGCGGGAGACCGGACAGATGGAGGAGAAATTGCCCTCCAGCGCCGCGTCGATGAACTGCTTCGCGCGCTCGGGCTGGCCGTCCTCGTCGAGCATCTTCGCCAGATAGTACAGCGTGGTCACCTGCCGCGGCTTGAGCTTGTGGGCGCGGGTGTAGTAGTCGTAGGCGAGCTTGCGCTCCGCGTGCGCCTTCTCCGCCTCGCCCGCCGCCTTTGCGCGCTCGGCGATGACCATGTGAAGATAGCCGATGTTGTCCAGGATCGCGGCGTCCTCGTCGTCGTAGTCGTAGGCCTCGTTGTTGAAGGCGACGGCCTCGGTAAAGTCGCCCGTCTCCTCGCCCTTGAGGATGAGGAACAGGCCGAGCGTCGTGTATACGAGCGTGGTCTTGTTGTCCTGCGCCGCGCGCTTGATCGTGGCGATGGCCTCGTCGAGCTTTCCGAGCTTCCACAGGCACACGGCGTAGTTGTTGCGCAGATCAAAGCGGTCCTCCTTGGACAGCCCCTGCTTGTAGTGGACGCGCAAAAACACCTCCTTCGCCTTTTCAAACGCGCCATTGCGCATCAGCAGCACGCCGTAGGACATCAGCATGCCCACGCGGTCGAGCCCGGCCTCGTAGGCCTGCGCGTAGTAGCGCAGCGCCTCCTCGTGCTTGGCGCGTGCCTCCGCGGTCTTGCCCGCCTCCAGCAGCTTGTTTCCGTCCACATGGCAGCGATACGCGTGATTGCCCGCCTTCACGGCGGGGTTGCCTCCAAAGATGCTCAATGTCTGTTTCCTCCTCCGGTCGATTTGCGCTCCAGCCGCGCGAGCCTGTGCTCGATGGCGTCGCGTTCGCCCTCCGGGCACATGGCCAGGGCGATCCTGGTATAGAAGATCGCCTTGCGAATGTTGTGGTCGCGGTGCTCGCATATCTTTGCAAGCTCTATGTGGGGAACGTGCCCCATCTGATTTTTGCGCACCATGCCCTCCAGCACGGCGCGCGCCCTTTCCCACTCCCCGGCCCTGCGCAGCAGCACATACAGCCGGTAGCTCCCCTCCGGCACCTCGCGCGAGAGGCCGTACAGTTCGGCCGCCTGCGCGTCGCCCTGCCGTTCCAGCGCGCGGCCGAGGCTGTACAGGTCGCGGCTGTCGCGCGCGGAATCGGGCCGGTCAAACAGGCGCGCGAGCCGGACCAGCAGCGTGGCAAGCGTCGCAACGTCCTGAAGGTTGTGCGAGATCACGTCCTCCAGGAGCGAAAAGTCGCCCGTGTGCATGTAGCGGAAGAAACGCTCCGGGGCTTCGCTTCCGGGAAGGTCGCCCTCGCGCCGCACGCCCAGCACGCGCCCCTCCAGCTCCGAGAGCCGACAGCTCCCCAGCCGAAGCTTCCACACGCGCCGCGCGGGGTGCAGAAGGTCCAGATGCGCGGGCGGCGCGTAGAGCTCGCGCATGCGGCAGAGCGTAAAGCGCGCCTCCAGAAGCGGCATGTCGAACGTCTTTCCGTTGAAGGTGACCACGGCGTCGAACCGGCGCAGCAGCGCGGCCAGGCGCGCGAGCATTTCCGGCTCGTCGGCGTAGTCGCTCAGAACAAACTGTTCTATCACGAACTCCTCTGCTTCGACGTAGCCCACGCCCTGTCTCTTATACACATCTGACGCTGC
>DXVG01000126.1:0-1115 GCA_019409045.1 Clostridiales bacterium
TCGATGTCCGTGCTCTTGAGGTAGTCCAGCAGGCCGCGGCGCTGGCCGACCATCAAAAGCAGGCCGCGACGGCTGTGGTGGTCCTTCTTGTGCACCTTCAGGTGCTCGTTGAGGTGGTTGATGCGCGCGGTCAGAAGCGCGATCTGCACCTCGGGGGAGCCGGTGTCGCCCTCGTGGCGGGCATAGGTCTGCATGATTTCCTGCTTGTTGATGACCATGTGTATTCCTCCTGTTTCGCATTTCCCAGCGCCCCGTATGCCGTCGGAGTGTTCGGCAAACCGAGCGCAGGGCCGTGGCCGTCTCATTCTGCCACAAATATCATTTTAGCATACCGCACGGGGGATTGTAAAGCGGTTTTCCAAGGTTTTACCTGCGCGCCCCACGCGCTTCAAAACGTAACAGCCGCGCCGTTGACAAGCGCGCGGCCCCGCCGTATAATCTGTACGGCCAAGAAACAGAAGAAGGGTGAAATCCATGAAGCGCACGCGCATCCATGTAAACCTCCCGCACCCGCAGCACGCGCACCACCACGCCTCGCGCGAGCACATTGCGCGCATACCCGCGCCCAGCTTTAAGATGACGCCCATCAAGCGCTATCGCCTGGCCAAGAAGCCCGACCACAGCGAGCAGCGCCTGCTCCTTGCGCGCAACATCTGCGTGGCGGTGGCGGCGGTGCTGTTTCTGGCGGCGATGGTCCCCCACGCGTTTTCGCACCACATGAAGTACATCGCGCGCGGCGTGGCCTACATATTCGGCGCGGGCGCGTACCTGAGCGAGATGCTCATCATCACCGACAACTTCCACCACGTCCACCCCTTCCGGGAGATGTTCATGCCATACGCCTTCGGCGTGCTGTATGTGATGATGTCCATATCCTATTTTCTGGAGGCGTAGGTTCGCGCCGCCGAAAAATCGCCCCCGTTCCAAAGCTGGAACGGGGGCCTTTCGCGTCTGCGGGCTATTGCGCGATCTCCAGCCGGGTGAAGATCCACGCCTCGCCCTCGAGGCGGAAGCCGTATCGCTCGATGCGCACCGCATCTCCCACGCGCACCTCCAGCTCGATGACGAAGAACGTGTATTCCACGCCGTCCACTTCCACCGTCTGCTGCGGGAAG
>DXVG01000126.1:1215-5725 GCA_019409045.1 Clostridiales bacterium
GATGACGAAGAACGTGTATTCCACGCCGTCCACTTCCACCGTCTGCTGCGGGAAGTTTGCGAGCAGCGCCTCCTCAAAGGCCGCATACTCCTCCTCGCTCATGGAGACGATGCGCTCCTGTATCTGCGCCTTGAGCGCCTGCGCGGGCTCGGAGAGCGCCTCGCCCGTGGTCGTCAGCGCCTGCTCCACCTGCTGCTCAAAGCCGACGACCGACAGGAAGGTGAGAATCTGCTCCTTCGCGGGCAGGGCGGAGAGCGCCTGACTCTCCTGCGCGGTGATCACGCTTTCCACGTTGGATATCTGCACGGTGGCGCCTTCCTCGGCCTGTATGCTCTCCGCCACCGTCACCAGCGCCTCCACCATGGGCACATCGTCCTCGGCCTTCACGCCGTGTACCGGCTCATCCGCGGGCACCTGCGTGAATGCGGGCGCGGGGGTGGGCGTGGGCGCGGCTGGGGCTGTGGGCACGAGCGTCACGTCCGGCACTGCGGGCGCGGGCGTGGGTGTCGGCGTTGGCGTCGGTGTAGGCGTTGGTGTTGGTGTCGGGCGCTTATGACCGCAAACGGTGCATGCGTCGTCTACAAAATCGTGCGACTCCGTGCGCTCGAAGACGAACTCCGTTGTCGTTTCCGACCATGAACAGAATGGGCAGTATTGCATAATCGCGCGCTCTGCACCATATGCGTGCGTCTGCGCATCCATCGACCGCCATTCCTCCGTGCTCCAGATCTCCAACATCCGCACATCGCCCTCGTGCATACAGACGTCGAGCCACTTGTCCACCGCTTCAGGCGCATAGCCACAGGACCAACAGTAGAATCCCGCGACAAAGCTGTGTCCGAACACTTCCGTATGCTGCTGAGGCTCTGAAGGCTGATCGTAGAACACTGTTCCGCAATTAAGACACATCGGATAGAATCTGCGCTCGCCCGTTGCGCTGTGCGTATCCTCGTCCACATAGACAAACTCAGCGTAGTCCCACTCCCAGCATTGGCCCATGTTCTCGTGCTCGCAGGTGGATATATACCCGCAGATAGAACACACGCCCCCTTGGAAATCGTGCTTCTCCAACTCGACTACGCGCTTTTCCTCCGGCGATGGATTGGCCCACGTCTCGCCGCAGTCGCCGCAGGCGCACCGGTCGCTTATTGCTTGATAGCTTCTGGTATGCGTCTGCGCGTCCACTGCCGCATAGGCGACGTCGGAAGCTTCAGAATAGCGCAAGCTCACGTTTTCATGCGCGCAGGCGTTCTCCTGCCCGCAGTACGCACAGACGCCGTCGATGTAGGTGTGCCGCTCCTTGTATGCAAGATAACGCTCCGTATCCTCCGCCACCGTCTCGCCGCAATCCTGACAGACGACGCGCGCTTTGCGGTACAACTCCAGCGTGTGCACTTCAGCATCGCAGGGGACGGGCTTGCTGTCCATGGGTTCGTAGCTTGTTTGTGTGTTCCCGTGCGCGCACTGCACGCCACAGGCGGTACACGCGCCGTTTTCGTAGGTGTGCGCCTCGGCGGTCGCGCCGGGGATGTCTTCGTAATTGATCTCTTCGGAGAGAACACAATCGCAGATAGAGCACACCTGCTGTTTGGAGATGCACATGCTGGCTATATGGGTGGCCGCGTCCACGGGCCGCCACCCCTCCCATTCCACAGTGCGCTCCGCTGTCTGCGTATGCTCACAGTAGATCTCCGGCAGTTCCCCATCCTCGTCGGGCACGCCCATGTAACCGCATTCCCAACACGTTCGCTCCCAGATCATATCGGAGGCGTCGTGCGGTTCGATCTCCTCAAATGCCTCGGAGCGCAGATTATCCCGCACGGTTTCTCCACAATCGTCGCACACCTCGTACCAAATGCGCGTTCCGGTGACCTTGTGGGTCTGGGCGTCAACGGCGGTGCATGCATAGTCCTGATCGAAATCGAGCACCCAGCTTTCGCTGGTATTGGCATGCTCGCAGCTCTGTCGGACGTAGCCGCAGTCCATACATGTATCGCCGTACCAGCGGTGGGGCTCCGTCTCGGTGAGGGTCTTCGTCGCGGCGCTTTCATCGCTCCACTTTTCAAGACAGCGCAGGCACTGGGAATAGGGGCGACCGACATAGGCCTTGGCGTGATTCTGCGCGTCCTTCTGGGTGTAGGTCGGCTCGCCGACCATCTCATAGTGCGTCTCCTTCTCGTCATGCGGACACACTGTTGCCGCCCCACACCGTGTGCAGACGCCTTGAGAGAATCTATGGATCACTCGATGTTTATAGACGGCTTCCCGAACCGGGTCGCTCAACTGCACGCCGCAGTCCGTACAGGCAGTGCAGACCATCGCGTACTCTCTGTACTCACAGAACCAATCGTCGATCGTGTTCCAGTCGGACTCGTCCAGATATTCCAGAATCTCCGTTTGGGTGTTGGCGTGCGTGCAGGCATTCTCCGCGCCGCAGAGGGTGCACAGACCGTCCTCGCCAAACGTATGTTTCTCGGCGATTGCATCGGGGATGGGTGCGTAGGTCGCATTCTCGTTTATGACCTTCTGGCAGAGGCGGTTTGCGCACACCGTCTGCTCGGTGACGTAGGACGCGGCGATGTGGGTGTTGGTCCCCTCCACGGGCATATAGCCGTCCTCGCCGGAGAGCGTGCGCACATAGGTGTCTTCGTGATCGCAGGCATAGACGGGCAGCTCCCCGTCCACGGCGCTGACGGTATAATCGCAGTAGCCGCAGCGCAACCCGTCGCGGTAAAACTCAAAATCGTGTTCTTCGGTCAAATCCGTGAGCTCCGTGGGTTCCGAATTGTAGTTGACGATTTTTCCGCAGTCCTGGCAGAGCTCAAACCAGTGGAATTGGGCGCGGAGCGTGTGGGTGGTGGACGTGACTTCGACATACTCGCCCGGCGCAGCCAGTTCCCACATGCGCTCCCTGTTGGCATGGGCGCAGGCGCTGGCGTCGTAGCCGCACCCCGTACAGATCAGGCTTTCCGTCCCATAGGGAAACTGATGCTCTTCCACCTGCTCCACATGCCGCGTCCCGAGCGAATCGTCCGTCCATTCCTCGCCGCAGCGCGCACAGGTGTAATAGGGCGTTGCTTCGAAAATGGCGCGGTGCGTGCCCGCGTCGATCTGCTCGTATGTCGTTTCGCTCGTGGCGCGATAGGCCGGCATCTGGACGTCGTGCGGACAGACGCTCTTTTCGCCACAGTCGCTGCACTCGCCGTTTACAAATTCGTGTCTCTCGTTGTAGTATTTTGGAGTGGCTTCCTCGCGTTGGTTGCGCTTGAGGCCGCACTTCGTGCACTCCTCCCAGACAGGCGCATACCAATAATAGCTATGCTCCCAGCTGTTGAGGGAGACATATTCTCCCCTGCCGGCCGCGTCATCCCTCTTTTCCTCAAAGACATGCTCGCAGGTAGTCACTTCCTCGTCCGACAGATCCGGCGAGGTTTGCGTGTCGCCCTCTCCGACGGCGACGCAGGATAGCGCAAGCACAAGCGCAAGAAACAAAACCATCAGGCGATTCCTGACATTATGCACAGTCTTTTCCCCCTTTTCTATCTCCCCTATACATCCCATCCTGTATCTTCCATGATACACGATGGCCGCCGGATGCGTCAAGCATTACAGGCATTTTCCCGTGTTTTTTGCGCTTTGCGCGCCTCTTTTTGCGCGCAAGAGGCCCCCGCTTTGCAGCCCCCTCCGGCTCGGGCGCGAAAAACGTCTGCGCACGCCATGAAAGCGGCGTCAACACGCGCCCATCCGCCATCGGAAGCGCGGTACAAATTCTGCGCATAAAAGGCGCCCCGACCATGCGATCGGGGCGCCTTATGTGCAGACTTTGGTCTTTTTTTGGGTCATCGACACAAAAACAGTCTAGAGTCTGTAATTGTGCGTCAGGAGAGCTCGAACGCGCCGGTGTAGAGCCGGTAGTAGGTGCCCTTTTCCTCGAGCAGGTGCTCGTGGTTGCCGCGCTCGATGATGCGGCCGTGGTCGAGCACCATGATCACATCCGCGTCCTTGACCGTGGAGAGCCTGTGCGCGATGACGAACACCGTGCGGCCCTTCATCAGCGCGTCCATGCCCCTTTGCACGAGCGCCTCGGTGCGGGTGTCGATGGAGGAGGTTGCCTCGTCGAGGATCATCACCGGCGGGTCGGCCACGGCCGCGCGGGCGATGGAGATCAGCTGCCGCTGGCCCTGCGAAAGCCCGCTTCCGTCGCCCTCGAGCATCGTATCGTAGCCCTTGGGCAGGCGGGAGATGAAATCGTGCGCATTTGCCAGCTTGGCCGCGGCGATGCACTCCTCGTCGGTGGCGTCCAGCTTGCCGTAGCGTATGTTCTCCATGACGGTGCCGGTAAACAGGTTCACATCCTGCAGCACCATGCCCAGCGAGCGGCGCAGGTCGGATTTTTTGATCTTGTTTATGTTGATGCCGTCGTAGCGGATCTTGCCGTCGGCGATGTCGTAGAAGCGGTTGATGAGGTTGGTGATGGTGGTCTTGCCCGCGCCGGTGGCGCCCACGAAGG
>DXVG01000127.1 GCA_019409045.1 Clostridiales bacterium
GCATCACCCACGCCAACTACATCCCCCTGATGATGAGCCGCGACCGCGCCGTGCGGGAGGCGGCGTTCACCGGCCTGTACGAGACCTACAAGTCCTTCTCGGCCACCATCCCCGCGCTGTACGACGCCTCCGTGCGCGCAGACATGTTCGCCGCGCGCACCGCCAGGCACGCAAGCGCGCTGGAGGCGGCGCTGTTTCCGGATCAGGTGCCCGTGAGCGTTTACGACAACCTCGTCTCCTGCGTGCGGCGGCACATCCCCGCGCTGGCGCGGTTCGTGCAGCGCAACGGGGAACTGATCGGCGTGGACCACATGCGCATGATCGACCTGTATGTGCCCGCCGTCGAGGGCTTTGAGATCAAATTGCCCTTTGACGAGGCCTACGAGCTGGTGGTGGACGCGCTTTCCGCGCTCGGGGAGGACTATCAGGCCATCCTGCGCAGGGCGCGCGAGGAGCGCTGGATCGACGTGTATGAAAACGAGGGCAAGTCCGCGGGCGCGTACTCGTGGGGCACCTACGGCACGCATCCGTATGTGCTGCTCAACTACAAGGAGAACCTCGATTCCGTGCTCACCATCGCCCACGAGATGGGGCACTCCGTCCACACCTACCTGAGCAACCGGAACCAGCCGTATCTGGACGCGGAGTACTCCCTGTTCGTGGCGGAGGTGGCCTCCACCACCAACGAGATACTCGTCCTGCGCGCCCTGATGGAGCGCTATAAAGGCGACCGGCAGGCGCAGGCCTTCCTCGTCTGGCACCTGCTCGACAGCTTCCGCGGCACGGTGTTCCGCCAGACGATGTTCGCCGAGTTCGAGCGCGAGGCGCACGCCATGGCCGAGCGCGGCGAGGCGCTGACCGCCCAGAGCCTGAACGCCGTCTACGCCGCCCTCAACGCCGCCTACTACCCGCAGGTGGAGCAGGACGCGCTCATCGCCTGGGAGTGGATGCGCATCCCCCACTTCTACAACGCCTTCTACGTCTACAAGTACGCCACCGGCTTCTCGGCGGCCATGGCGCTTTCCGAGGCCATCCGCACCGAGGGCGCGCCCGCCGTGGCCCGCTACAAGCGGTTCCTCTCGCTGGGCTCAAGCGTTCCGCCGCTGGAGGCGCTGCGCGTGGCGGGCGTGGACATGGAGGGCCCCGGCGCGGTGGAGAGCGCCCTTGCCGCCTTCGACGCGCTGGTGGAGGAATACCTCCAGCTCACAAAGTAATCTGCACAAAAAAAGCCCGGCACGCATTCGTGCCGGGGCAGGATGTTGACAAAGTCAACAGACTGCCAGGGCGTTGAGAAAGCCCGCAAGCCAAGGAAGCGAGCTTGCAAACAAGGGAGCTTACTTAGACGTAAGTGACCGCAGTTTGCAAGCGATGCTGACGCAGGAAGCAAAAATCACTTCCGCTTGTCTTCCTTCGGAAGTGATTTTTGCGTTTGGGGGCTTTGTCAGCGCTCTGGCCCGGCACGCATTCGTGCCGGGGTTTTTCGCGCCTCACGCCCGGTCGAGCATGCGCCCGAGCAGGCGCAGCAGCGTGCCCTTGGCGCCTTTGCCCGCCGTCGCGCCCACGCAGCTCGGGCATCCATCCTCGCAGGGGCAGGCGGCGAGCACCTCCCGCGCCCGCGCGAACAGCTCCCTGTCCATCTCGAACACGCGCTCGGACAGGCCCACGCCGCCGGGAATGGCGTCGTAGAGGAAGATGGTCGGCTTGCCGGTGTAGGGGTCGCGCACATGGTAGCTCACGCGCACGTCCTGCGGCGCGCACATCAGGTACATGGGCGCCATGTGGCGCAGTATGTGCGCCAGGCCGACCATGGCGTCCTTCACCGCCTCGCGGTCGCCCTCCTGCTCCAGCCAGTCCGGGAACGTCCACCACGCGGCGGTGGTCTGCATCTCCAGCTCCGGCAGCGTCACCGGGCCCCAGCCGAGATTTTCGTGCGTGTCGAAGCGTATCTTCTTAAACAGCGTGACGATGGAGCTGACCAGCACCTCGCCGCGCGAACGCGCAAGCTCGCCGGACGCGCGCGTCTCAAACTCGTCGAGCACCTTCAGGCTGGTGGTGAGGTCCGCGTCCGTGTAATAGCCCACGTCCACGCGGCGCACATAGGCCTTCTTGTCGTCAAAGTCCAGCTTTTCCACCTGATACTGGCTGCCCTCGTGCATGTAGATGGCGTACTGGTGCAAAAGCATCGGCACGGTGAAGCGGTCCATCTCGCCGATGACGCGGTGCTTCCCGGGGTTGGAGATGTCCACGATGAGGAAGTTCTGGTCGCTGGCCGAGCGCAGGTTGATGCCCGCCTGCGGAAACTCCTCCGCCATCCAGTAGTACCGCCCGGCGACGTGGCGCAAGATCGCCTGATCGCACAGGTAATCGAGCAGCTCCTTCGTGTCCGCAACGCCGTCGAGCATCTCGCCGTCCTCGAAGGGCAGCTCGTAGGCGGCGCACTTGACGTGGTTGAGCAGTATGTACAGGTTGTTCGGGTCGATCAGCGCGCACTCGGACGGCTGGCCGAAGAAGTAGTCCGGATGGGTGACGATGTACTGGTCCAGCGGCGCGGAGCTGGCCACGAATATGGTCAGGCTCTTTTCCCCGCGCCGGCCCGCGCGGCCCGCCTGCTGCCATGTGCTGGCGATGGTGCCGGGATAGCCGCACAGCACGCACGCGTCGAGCTGGCCGATGTCTATGCCCAGCTCCAGAGCGTTTGTGGAGATCACGGTGCTGATGTTCCCGGCGCGCAGCTCGCGCTCGATCTCGCGCCGCTGCGTGGGCAGATAGCCGCCGCGATAGCCGCGCACGCGCCCCGCGTTGCCCAGGGGATCGCGCACCATGTCCTTTAAGTAGCGCACCAGCACCTCCACCGTCAGCCGCGAGCGCGCGAACACGATCGCCTGCACGCCCGCGTGCAGAAGCCCGGCGGCGATGTTGCGCGTCTCGGGGATGGAGCCCGCGCGTATGCCGAGCTGGCGGTTGACCACCGGCGGGTTGTAGAACACCACATGCCGCTCCCCCGCGGGCGCGCCGTTGTCGTCGATGAGGCGCACGGGGCGGCCGATCATGGCCTCGGCGTGCTCGCCGGGGTTTGCGATGGTGGCCGAACAGCAGATGAACGTGGGGTCCGCGCCGTAGAAGCGGCAGATGCGCCTGAGCCTGCGCACCACGTTTGCGAGGTTGGAGCCAAACACGCCGCGATAGGCGTGTATCTCGTCGATGACCACATACTTCAGGTTCTCAAACAGCTTGACCCACTTGGCGTGGTGCGGCAATATGCCCTGATGGAGCATGTCGGGGTTGGTCACCACCACATGCCCCGCCTGGCGAATGGCCGTGCGCGCCGAGGCGGGCGTGTCCCCGTCGTATGTGTAGGCCCGCACCTCCACGCCCATGTCCTCGATCAGCGCGTACAGCTCCGCCGCCTGGTCGCTGGAGAGCGCCTTGGTGGGGAATATGTACAGCGCGCGGCTGGATGGGTCCTTGAGGATCGCGTCCAGCACGGGCGCGTTGTAGCACAGCGTCTTGCCCGACGCGGTGGGCGTGACCACCACCACGTCCTCGCCCGCGAGCGCCGCGTCCATCGCCATGCGCTGGTGGACGTAGGGCCGCTCAATGCCGCGGCGGCGCAGGGCCTGCGTCACGCGCGCGTCCAGCGCCTCGGGAAAGTCGGCGTACCGCGCCTCCCGCGCGGGCAGCACGCGCCACGCGGCCACGTTTTTCATAAAGCCCGGGCTGTTTTGAAGCTGCCGGATGTATTGCTCGACGTTCATGCGATCTCCACGCGCGTGTTTGCCACCGCCTCGGCCACCAGCGCCTCTACGTCGAGCTTGCGCTCGGCGTCCGGCATGGTCTCCAGCCGGGGCTTTGTGACCGGGTGGCGGGGCGTAAACACGGTGCAGCAGTCCTCATAGGGCAGTATCGACGTCTCATAGGTGCCGATCCTCTCGGCGATCTCGGTGATCTCCAGCTTGTCCAGCCCGATCAGCGGACGGAACACGGGCATCTGCACCACCGCGTCCGTGCAGGCAATGGCCTCCATGGTCTGGCTGGCCACCTGCCCCAGGCTCTCGCCGGTGATGAGCGCGCGCGCGCCGAAGTCCCGCGCCAGCCGCTCGGCGATGCGCATCATGAAGCGGCGCGTGATCAGCGTCCCGAGCCCCTCGGGGCACTTTTCGTGGATCTCGGTCTGCACCTTCGTGAAGGGCACGAGGTAGACGCGCATGCCGTTTTCGTACTCGCCGAGTATCTTCGCGAGCCTGAGCACCTTGTCCAGCGCCAGCTCGCCCGTGTACGGCGGGCTCTGGAAGTGTATCGCGCACGTCGCCACGCCGCGCTTCATCAGCTGATAGCCCGCCACGGGGCTGTCGATGCCGCCCGAGAGCAAGAGCGCCGCCTTGCCGCCCGTGCCCATCGGCATGCCGCCCACGGCCTTCCACTCCTCGACGCAGACATAGGCATGGTCGCGTATCTCCACGTTCAGGCGGTGCTGCGGGTGATGCACGTCCACCGAGAGCGCCGGGTTGGCCGAGAGCACGCGGCCGCCGATCTCCCGCGCCAGAACCATGGAATCCATGGGAAAGTACTTGTCCGAGCGGCGCGCGAACACCTTGAACGTGCCCGACAGGGGGCGCATCATCTCCACGCACCGCTCCGCCACGGCCTCGAAATCCTTGTCCAGCTCCCACGCGGGGCTGACCGAGTGCACGCCGAACACGCGGCGCACGCGCTCGGCGCAGGCGCGCATGTCCGCCACGCCCGCGACGTATATGCGCGAATCCGCGAGCCACACCTGCCCGCCCAGCGGCTTGACCGCGCGGCGGACGTTCTCGGTGAGCGTCTTGAGAAAATAGGGGCGGTTCTGCCCCTTGAGGTGGACCTCGCCAAAGCGAACGAGCAGTACTTCTCTCATGCGTTATCTCCTCTGGAAGCGTTTCAGGTTCGGGTAGATGCGCGCGAGCGCGGCGGCGGCCTCGTCGATCTCCTCGAGGCGCGTGTGCGGGCTGAGGCTGAAGCGCAGCGCGCACTCGGCGCGGTCGGGCGAGAGGCCCATGGCAGTCAGCACCGCCGAGACCTTGCGCTTTTTGGACGAGCACGCCGAGCCCGTGGAGGCGTAGACGCTCTCTGCCTCCAGCGCGTGCAAAAGCGTCTCCCCGCGCACGCCGGGGAAGCTCAGATTGAGTATGTGGGGCGCGCCGCACTCGGGCGCGGGGCCGTTTACGATCGCCTCCGGCACGGCGCGCAAAAACGCGTCGCGCATGTACAGCTTTTTCTCCATCAGGCCGCTCGCGTCCAGCTCGCGCACGGCGGCAAACAGCCCCGCGATGCCGGGCGTGTTCTCCGTTCCGGAGCGGAGCTGCTCCTCCTGCCCCCCGCCGATGTGCTGCGCAAGCAACCGCACGCCCTTGCCCACCACGAGCGCGCCCACGCCCTTGGGGCCGTGTATCTTGTGCGCGCTGAGCGTGTACATGTCCGCGTCCTCCATGGAAAAGGGCACGCGCAAAAAGCCCTGCACGCCGTCTATGTGTATCAGCGCCTGGCCCGCCACCGTGCGGCGGAGCCGCCGCGTATCCAGCAGTGCGCCGGTCTCGTTGTTGACCTGCATGCAGCTTACGAGGCTCGCGCCGTCTGCGAGCGCGCGCTCGAGCGCCGCGTAGTCCAGCGCGCCCTGCGCGTCCACGGGCAGCACGCGC
>DXVG01000128.1 GCA_019409045.1 Clostridiales bacterium
ACCATACAGGCCGTGCGCGCGCTCGAGGAGGGCGGCATGCGCGCCGCTGTGATCGGCGCGGTGGTCGCCGCGGGCGAGAAGGCGCTCGCCATCAAGCGCGAGACGGAGAAGGGATAGAAGCCCATGGAATGGATCGCAAGCGCCGCCTTCGGGCTGGAGGGCATGACCGGCAGGGACCTCAAGCGCCTCGGCGCGCAGAACGTGCGCGTCATGGACGTGGGCGGCGCGATGTTTGAAGGCGGGTTTGAAACGGCGTTTTCCGCCAACCTCTGGCTGCGCACGGCCGACCGCGTGCTTCTGTGCATGGGCCGGTTCGAGGCCCGCACGTTTGAGGAGCTGTTTCAGGGCATCCGCGCGCTTGCGTGGGAGGAGCTGCTCGGGCGCGACGCGCGCTTTCCCGTGCGCGCCAAGTGCGTGCGCTCCACGCTGATGAGCCCGTCGGACGTGCAGAAGATCGTCAAGCGCGCCGTGGTCGAGCGCCTTCGAGGCGCCTACGGCGAGGACTGGTTTTCCGAGACCGGCGCGCTCTACCAGATCGACGTGGGCATCCGCGCGGACGTCGTGACCGTGTGCGTGGACGCCTCGGGCGAGCCCCTCTCCAAGCGCGGCTATCGCACTTGGAACGGCGAGGCGCCCCTGCGGGAGACGCTCGCCGCGGCGCTGGTGCTGCAAAGCGGCTGGCACCCGTGGCAGAGGCTCTATGACCCCTGCTGCGGCACGGGCACGATCTTGGTGGAGGCCGCGTTCATCGCGCTCAACCGAGCCCCCGGCCTTGTGCGCCGCTTTGCCATGGAGGACTGGCCGTGCGTGCCGCGCGAGGCGCTGGAGGAGATCCGAAGACAGGCGCGGGAGCGGTACGCCCAGTGCGCGGACAGGCCCCTGCGCGTTCAGGGCTCGGACATCGACCCCGAGGCCATCGAGCTTGCCCGCCGCCACATCCGCCAGGCGGGGCTCGCGGGCCGCATAGAGCTGGATGTCCGAGATATGCGCGATGTGACGCTCACGGGCGAGCCGGGCGTGTTCATCGCCAACCCGCCCTACGGCGAGCGGCTGGACAACGTCCGCGCCGCGCACGCCGTGGCGAGGCAACTGGGCCTTTTGCAAAGGCGCTGCCCCGGCTGGACGCTGTGCGCGTTCTCGGCCGACATGGGCTTTGAGCGCGCCTATGGCCGCCGCGCCACGCGCCGCCGCCGCTATTACAACGGAAGGCTCGAATGCGAATACCATATCTTCGAGGAACGTCATTGACGAGGTGTAGCCTATGAAAGCTGTGTTCAACCGCGCCCCGCTGGTCCCCAACGCCTGCACGCCGCTCTCGCCCGGAGCCATCCGGCCCGAGGGCTGGCTCGGCAAGCAGCTCGCGCTGCTCGCAGACGCCGTGTCCGAGGACGTGCCCGCCCTCTTTGCGGGGGACTGGGAGCGCGAGCTGTACGCATTGGAGCTCGTGATCTCGCTGGGCTGGACGCTGGAGAACGACGCGCTCAAGGCCGAGGCGACCCGGCGCGTCGAGGCGATCCTGGACGCGCAGGAGGAGAGCGGCTGGTTCGGCCCCGCGCAGACGCGCGACTACTGGCCGCGCATACTGGCGCTTCGCGCGCTGCGGCTGTACTTCGAGGCCACCGCGGACCGGCGCGTTCTCAAGTTCATGGATGCGTTCTTCAAGTACCAGTACCGCACCCATGCCACGCATCCGCTCAACGACATGGCCGTCGCGCGCGGCGGGGAGAACATACTCCTCGCGCTGTGGATGTACAACCTCACCGGCCAGAGCTACCTGCTCGAGCTGTGCCGCCGCCTGCGGGAGCAGACGCTGGACTGGCCGAATTACTTCCACACATTTCCAAACACGCAGCCCCTGAGCCGCACGATGCGCTGGGCGCGCGTCAAGGAGGCCTTCTACGAGGAGAAGGACGAGCCGCTCGAGGGCGACAAGCGGCCCTATTTCCGCACGCAGTACTACCAGACCAACGGCGAAAACATCGCCGTGGGCCTGCGCGCGCCCGGCGCGATCAACCTGTTCAAGAGCGGCTTCAAGGAGCAGGGCGGCTTCCGCTTCGGCTGGGAAAAGCTGATGAAGTACCACGGCGTTGCCTACGGCATGTACACCGCGGACGACCACCTCAACGGCTCCAACCCCGTGCAGGGCACGTCCCTCCCGGCCGTGGCGGAGCTGCTTGCCACGCTGGAGGCGCTCTCCGGCATGGGCGAGATGTCCAAAGAGCTTCCCGACATCTTTGAAAAGCTCGCCTTCGGCGCGCTTCCGGCCGCGTTCTCCGCGGACATGCGCCGCGTGCAGCGCGTGGAGCAGGCCAATCAGCTGCTCGTCTCCGACGAGGAGCGCGCGTTTTACAACGCCCCGACGGACGCCACGCTCTACAAGGGCATCGCCGACTCCTGCGAGGCCGTGCGCACGCTCAGCGCGTGGCCGGGCGTGGCGAGCCACCTGTGGTACGCCACGTCGGACGGCGGGCTGTGGGCCATGAGCTACGCGCCCTGCTGCGTGCGCGCGCGGCTGATGGACGTGCCGGTGCGCCTGCGCGTGTCCGGCGGCTATCCGTTCCGCGAAAGCGTGCGCCTGGAAGTCGCGGTCAAGCAGCCGGTGGAGTTTCCGCTGTATCTGCGCATCCCCGCGTGGGTGCGCCAGCCGATGATCTACCTTCCCGACGGCGAGATCATGCAGGTGCGCGCCGGGGAGACGGCGTGCGTGCGCCGCCGCTGGCAGTCGGGCGACGCAGTGCGCCTGGAATTGAGCGCCACCCCGCGCGTGACCGGCGGCTGGTATCATCAGTCCGCGTGCGTGGAGCTCGGGCCGCTTCTGATGGCGTTTGCGCCGGAGCCGCACGAGGAGGCGGACGGGCGCATCGAAACGCCCGAGGAATGGGGCTGGGCGCTCGTGCGCGACGAGCCGATGAAGGCCGTGCGCGAGGGCGAGGCGGACGCGCCCTTCAAATCCGGCGAGCCGCCGATCAAGGTGCTTGCAAAGGCCGTGCCCATCGACTGGAAGCTCAGCGGCGCGAGCAGCGCGCCGGTGCCGATCCTGCCGCGGCTGAACGCGAAGGAGGCGTACACCATCGAGCTGATCCCGTTCGGCTGGACGGACCTGCGCGTTTCGCAGTTCCCCATCGGGGAATTGCGCAAGAATTGACCTCCGCCTGCGGAAAACTCCGGTTCCGGCTTCCCCTGCCGCGCTGGGAGATGGAGTTTACAAGTCAGCTCTTCCGCCTCGCCGTGCCCATTGCGCTGCAAAGCGTGGTCACGGCCTCGATGCAGATCATAGACAACCTTATGATCGGCGCGCTGGGCGACGTGCCCCTTGCGGGCGTCACGCAGGCCAACCGCATCTCGTTTCTGTTTCAGGTGGCCATGTACGGCGCGATCAGCGGCGCGTCGATCTTCGTCGCGCAGTACTGGGGTCGGCGCGACGTGGCGGGCGTTCGCCGCACGCAGGGCGTGGCGATGGTATTCGGCCTGCTGGTGGCGGCGCTGCTGGGGCTTCCGTCCATACTCGCGCCGGAGAGCATCATGCGCCTGCTCATCCGCAGCGAGGAGGGCGTGCGCGCCGGCGCGCAGTATTTGAGCGTCATCGGCGTCGTGTACTTTGTGCAGAGCCAGTCGCTGATACAGGCGGCGGTGCTCAAGTCCACCGAGCAGGTCAAGCTGCCCATGTTCGCCAGCATCGCGGCCATACTGACCAATGTGACCTTCAATGCGCTGCTGATCTACCCCACGCGCCGTGTGGAGCTGCTCGGGCTGGCCTTTACCATGCCCGGCGCGGATATGGGCGTGCTCGGCGGCGCGCTTGCCACGCTCATCGGCGCGCTGGTGGAGCTGGCGCTTATCCTGTTTTTCTCGTATCGCTACGGGTTTGCCAACGCCGCGCGCCTGCGCGAGCTGCTGCCCGGCTCCGCGCGCGCGATCCGCGGCTTTCTGCGCATCGCGCTGCCGGTGCTGATCAACGAGGCGCTCTGGGCGGGCGGCACGGTCGTGTATTCCGCCGTGTACGGCCGCATCGGCGACGGCGTGGCCGCCAGCGCTGCGGCGGGCGTGTTCTCCAACGTGGAGCAGCTTGCCAACATCGCCGTGCGCGCGCTGTGCCACGCCTGCGGCGTGATGGTGGGCATGGCGCTGGGCGCGGGGGACACAGGCAAGGCGCGCGTCTACGCGCGGCGCTTCCTGTTCGTCACGCCCGCGTTGACGCAGGTGTTCTGCCTGTGCGTGATCCTTCCGCTGGCCGGGCCGATCGTGGGCATATTTCCCGTCTCCGCGCAGACGGCCGAAATGGCGCGCGGCATGATCTATGTGCTCTGCGGCGGCATATGGCTGAGCGCCTTCAACTGCGTGGTCATCGTCTCGCTGCTGCGCACGGGCGGCGATGTGCGCGCGGCCGCGGTCATCGACGTGGGCACGCTGTGGGTCATCGGCGTCCCGGCGTCCATTCTGGCGGGCCTCGTGCTGCGCTGGGAGATACAGTACGTCTACCTTCTAACCTATAGCGAGCAGCTCGTCAAGTGCTGCATATCGCTTTGGCGCTATCGAAAGGGCCTGTGGGTGCGCAACATCGTAAAGGAGGAATGAGCGATGGAGAATCAACACAGCAGGTATATATGCCCCAAGTGCGGCTGCACGCAGTTCGAGCACGACCAGTTTCAGGCGACGGGCGGCAACTTCGCGCGCATATTCGATATACAGAACAAGAAGTTCATCACCGTGAGCTGTGTGCAGTGCGGCTACACGGAGCTCTACCGCGCGCAGACCTCCAGCGGCATGGACGTGCTGGACTTTTTGCTGGGCAACTGACGGGAGGTGCGCATGGACGCGAGGAAATTTGCGCTCATAGAGGACTACATGCTTGCATGCATGCGCGGCTGCGACAGCGCGCATGACGCCGAGCACGTCCGCCGCGTGCTGGGCGCGGGGCTGGACATCGCCGCGCACGAGCCCGGCGCGGACGTGGACGTGGTCATCGCCGCGTGCCTTCTGCACGACATCGGCCGCATGGAGCAGATGCGCGACCCCGCGCTCTGCCACGCCGCCGTCGGCGCGGAAAAGGCGCGGGCGTTTCTGGAAGGCAACGGCTTTGGCGAGGACTTTGCCCGCCGCGTGGCGGACTGCGTGCGCACGCACAGGTTTCGCAAGGGCGGCGCCCCCGAAAGCGTGGAGGCGCGCATACTCTACGACGCGGACAAGGTGGACGTGTGCGGCGCGATCGGCGTCGCCCGGACCATCTTCTATCAGGGGCATATGGGAGAGCCGCTCTACACGCGCCGGGCGGACGGGTGCGTCTCCGACGGCGTGGGCGACGAGACCGCCTCGTTCTTTCAGGAGTACAGCTATAAGCTCGAAGGCATCTGCGACCGCCTGCTCACGCGCCGCGGCGCACAGATCGCCCGCGAGCGCAACGCCGCCGCGCGGGCCTTCTACGCTGCGATGCTCGACGAAGTCCGCTCCTCCTGCGACGCGGGGGAGAGACTGCTGGGAAAGTATATACAATAGAGCGCGCGAGCGCCAGACTGTTCAAAGGCCGCAATCTGCGGCCTCAGAGCGCTGATAAAGCCCCCAAACGCAAAAATCACTTCCGAAAGAGAAGAAGCGGAAGTGATTTTTGCTTCCTGCGTCAGCTTCGCTTGCAAACTGCGGTCACTTACGTCCATGTAAGAAACCTTGTTTGCAAGCTC
>DXVG01000129.1 GCA_019409045.1 Clostridiales bacterium
GCCCAGGTGGTGCCCATGGAGGACATCAACCTCCACTTCACCGGCGACTTCCACGCCATCGGCGCGGCGAACAACCTGCTGGCCGCGATGCTCGACAACCACATCCATCAGGGCAACCGCCTGGGCATCGACCCCAGGCGCATCACCTGGCGGCGCTGCGTGGACATGAACGACCGGCAGCTTCGCTGCATCGTGGACGGCCTGGGCGGCCGCGCGAACGGCGCACCGCGCGAGGACGGCTACGACATCACCGTCGCCAGCGAGATCATGGCCGTGCTCTGCCTCTCCAGCGACCTTGCGGACTTAAAGGAGAGGCTCTCGCGCATCATCGTGGGCTATACATACGCCGATGAGCCCGTCACCGCGGGCGACCTCAGGGCCGCGGGCGCGATGACCGCGCTTTTGAAGGACGCCATCAAGCCCAACCTCGTGCAGACGCTCGAGCACACGCCCGCGCTGATCCACGGCGGGCCATTTGCCAACATCGCCCACGGCTGCAACAGCGTGCTGGCCACGCGCATGGCGCTTCGGCTGGGCGACTACGCCGTCACCGAGGCGGGCTTCGGCGCGGACCTGGGCGCGGAGAAGTTTCTGGACATCAAGTGCCGCATGGCGGGGCTGCGGCCCTCGGCGGCGGTGGTGGTGGCCACGGTGCGCGCGCTGAAGCTGCACGGCGGCGCGCCCAAGGACGCGCTCAAGGCCGAGGACCTGGGCGCGCTGGAGCGGGGGCTTCCCAACCTTCTGCGCCATGTGTCCAACATCACCGGCGTCTACGGCCTGCCCTGCGTGGTGGCGATCAACCGCTTCCCGGACGACACGGAGGCGGAGCTTGCGCTGGTGGCGGAGAAGTGCCGCGCGCTGGGGGTGAACGTGGCGCTGTCCGAGGTGTGGGCCAGGGGCGGCGCGGGCGGCGAGGCGCTGGCCGAGGAGGTCGTGCGCCTGTGCGAGCAGCCGAGCCAGCTGCGCTTCAGCTACGCGCTGGAGCAGAGCATCGAGCAGAAACTGGAGGCCATCGTCCGCCGCGTGTACGGCGGCGCGGGCGTGGAGCTGCTGCCCGCGGCGAAGAAGCAGGCGGCGCGGCTGGAGGATATGGGCCTGGGCAACCTGCCCGTGTGCGTCGCCAAGACGCAGTACAGCTTCTCCGACGACCCGAAAAAGCTCGGCGCGCCGGAGGGCTTCACCGTCACCGTGCGCAACCTCAAGGCCTCGGCGGGCGCGGGGTTCATCGTGGCGCTCACCGGCGAGATCATGACCATGCCCGGGCTTCCCAAGGTCCCCGCGGCGGAGAACATCGACGTGGACGCGCAGGGCAAAATCACGGGCCTGTTCTAGCGCGCGAAAAACGACGGCACCGAAACGGGGTGGATGTGTATGCGCAAGCTGCTGTGCGCGCTTCTGATCGCAATGGTCCTGTGCGCGACGTCTGCGCCGGCGGAGGAGATCGGGGACGCGCTTAACGATATGACGCTCGAGGAGCTCTACGCGCTGCGCGAGCGCGTGGACGAGCGCATCGACGCGCTTGAAAACCTGACACCTCTGCCCCTGTACCCCAGCGGCACCTATCGCGTGGGTATAGACATACCCGCGGGCGTGTACCTGCTCAGGAGCCGCTCGGTGGCGCTGCTGCCCAGCGTGCTGGTGCGCGAGGTGGACCCGCAGGGCGGCTACTGGGTCGGCGCGCAGATCCCCGCCGGGGAGTACGCCGTGGCGCTCGCCGGAGACCGCGTCACCGCCAACTACTCCATCTACGACGACGTGCCCGGCGACGGCGCGCAGATGCTCCATTTCGAGCCGCGCGCCGAGGAAGGGCAGACCGTCACGCTCGAGGAGGGCTGGTACATCTCGCTCTCGGGCTGCGGACCGCGCCTTGCGTAAAATTTCGGCGCGATTTTGGCGAGAAAGGCGCGCATATGTAATGACTCTGTGATAAATTTCCTTTAATTTGCAATTTTATAGACAGTAAGGGTTGCATTCGTCACAAATTTGCAATATAATAGAACATGTTAGCAATTGCAAAGGAGGCGGATGCGTGAGACACATGGCAAAGCGTATCCTGATTCTAGTGCTTGCGTTGACGCTCGTATCTGCAACGGCGTCCGTTGCGCTCGGCGCGCAGGTGACGCGGGACGCCCTTCCCGTGTACGACGCCCCCAGCTTCGACCAGGAAGGCCTGGCGGGCTATCTGAACAGCGGAGAGAAGGTCACCGTGATCGAGGTGCGCGGCGACTGGGCAAAGATCACGCGCGACGGCAAGGTCGGCTACACGGGCGTGAAGTATCTCGAACCTGAGACCTCCGCCGACGCGGGGAGCTCCCGCGTGGCGGGCTACGCGCTGCGGCCGGTGACGGTCTACGCGGAGGCGTCCACCAGATCGGCCTCGCTCGCGTCTCTCCCGTGGGGGACCAAGGTGTGGGTGGTTGGCACCAGCGGCGATTTCTGCAAGGTGGAAAACAGCGCCGGCACCATCCGCGGCTACATACCCCGCGACTACCTCAGCCAGTCGCAGCCGAGCAGAGTGGTCGGCTATGCGACGCAGGAAGTCTCGATCTACGCGGAGCCCTCGCCCACTTCCGAGCAGCTGGCGCTGCTGCCGCGCGGCACTTCGGTGTACGTCATCGGCACCAGCGGCGATTGCTGCCGCGTGGTCAACTCCGCGGGCACGGTGCTCGGCTACATCTACAGCGACTATTTGAGCCACTCGCCGGTCGCCTCCAGGACGTCCATCGGCTACGCCACCTGCGATGTGTCGGTGTATGCGGAGCCCTCGACCTCCTCGAGCGTGCTGGCCAAGCTGAGCAGAAAGACCGCCGTCACCGTCTTCGACGTCAACGGCAGCTTCTGCAAGGTGCGCAACTCCTCCGGCACGATCGTGGGCTACATCCTCGCTTCCCAGCTCACGCAGACGCCGCCGTCCTCCGGTTCCAGCTCCTCCGGCTCCTCGCTGGATCAGCTCCGGGCAAACGTGGTCAAGGTGGACTGGTACGACTCGGCGCGCTACGCGCTCAGCCGCGGCAGCTACTACACGCTCTATGACATCCGCAATGGTCAGACCATTCGCGTGAAGTACACCACCGGCTCCGACCACATGGACATCGAGCCCGCCACCGCCAAAGACACGGCCAAGCTCAAGGCGCTTCTGGGCGGCGAGTGGACGTGGGAGCGCACGCCCTGCATACTCATCGCGGAGGGCAAGTATATCGCCGCCTCGCTCTACGGCGAGCCGCACGGCAGCACCGACACCATATCGGGCAACAACATGAGCGGCGTGGTCTGCCTGCACCTGTCCGGCAGCCGCACGCACGGCTCCGACCGCGTGGACGAGGGCCATCAGGCCGCCATCCAGGCCGCCTACGACTGGGCGCACGACTGACGCGCCGTCGACGGGCAACACCGATCCGCATACACAGCGCGCCGCCCTCTCAGAAGGGTGGCGCGCCTGTTGAGACAGCATGTTTTCGAGGGGAGGAGCCGGGCATGGGCGACGCGCCGGGCGCGCGGGAAAGGCTGCACGCCTCATTGCTGAAGCTGCGCGATGTGTATCGCGCGGGCGTCAAGCGCAGCCGCTACAGGGCGGAGCTGGCGCGCTACAATGAGCGCCTCGGCCTCAGCGCCGACATTCGGGACTTTGAACGCGCCCGCAGGCAGACGGGTTGCGACGTGGAGGAGTACTTCGGCTTCGAGTTTTACAAAAAGGGCGAGGCCGAGCGGGACACCTACCTCACGCGCGTGCGCCGCAGCGCGCTCATCCGCCGCATCGGCGACGTGGACGAGGGGCTCACCGTCCCGGGCAACAAGATACTGTTCAACCAGTACTTCGCAGAGTTCCTGGGCCGAAGCTGGATCAATCCCACCGCCGCCACGCCGGAGGAATTTGTCGCCTTCGTGCGCTCCCTGGGCACGGTCATCGTAAAGCCCGCGGAACTTCGCTGCGGCATCGGCGTGTACAAGTACCGCTACGAGGGGGACGAGGCCGCGCTTGGCCTCTACCAAAAGCTGTACGGCGAGGGGACCGTCGTGGAGGAGGTGCTCGCGCAGCACCCGCGCCTCAATGAGCTGAACCCGAACGTGGTCAACTCTCTGCGCGTGGCCACCTACACCGACGCGGAGGATGTGCACATACTCGCCACCGCGCTGCGCACCGCGCGCGACACGCAGGGCGACAAGTGCGTGGACAACATGAAGGCGGGCGGCCTCGGCTGTCCGGTGGACGTGCGGACGGGGCGGATATGCGCCCCCGCGTTCAACGTCCTGCTGGAGCGGTTTGAGACCCATCCCATGACCGGCGTGCGCTTCGAGGGCTTCCAGCTGCCCATGTGGGATCAGGTGATCGAGTGCGTGCGCGCGATCGCCCGCAAGGCGTACATGCTTCCCCAGTGCCGCTACCTGGGCTGGGACATCGCCTTCAAGCCGGACGGCGTCGCCGTGATCGAGGGCAACTGGCAGCAGGGCTGCGACATCATCGAGTACGGCGGCCAGCCGGGCTTCTACCACGAGCTCAAACGCCTGTGCGAAAAGCGCTAGGAGGGGGAGGAGTATTATGTCCAGTGTTCCCGGGCCGCTGCGCCGCGCCATACACGCAGGCGCGCAAAGATACCGCCGCTTTGCCACGCTGCGCGGCGAAAGGCGCGAGTTCGAGCGGCATGTGCAGCTGCTCGGCCTGCGCATCGCTTGGAAGGACTTCCTTCGCGCGCGCAAGCAGACCGGCTGCGAGGTGCGCGAGTACTTTGCCTTCGAGTTCTACAAAAAGGACGATGCGCAGCGGGACACCTATCTCACGCTGCGCAGACACGATATGCTCATGCGCCGCATCGGCGACGTGAACCGCGCCGAGACCATCCCGGGAAGCAAGGTGCTGTTCAATGAGCTGTTCGGCGAGTTTCTGCACCGCGAGTGGATCAACATCAACCGGTGTACGCCCGAGGAGTTTTGCGCGTTTGTGCAAAAGCACGGCACGGTGATCGTCAAGCCGCCCGCGCTGTGCAGCGGCAAGGGCATCCACCTGCTGCGGTACGAGGACGAGGCAAAGACGCGCGCGCACTACGACGAGCTGGTGGGCACGGGCGCGCTGGCCGAGCAGCTTCTCAGGCAGCACCCGCAGATGAACCGGCTCAGCCCCAACTGCATCAACACCGTGCGCGTGGCGACCTATACCGACCGGGACGATGTACACATACTCTTTGCCACCGCGCGCGCGGGCATGAACGACAGCTTTGTGGACAACTTCGGCGCGGGCGGCATGTCCGTCGCCGTGGACTGGAAAAGCGGCGTGATCATCGCCGACGGCATCGACCAGCAGTACCGCCGCATCCAGGCGCACCCGCTGACCGGCACGAAGCTCCAGGGCTTTCAGATCCCCAACTGGGACAAGGCGCTGGAGGTCGTCCGCCGCGCGGCGCGCAGGGCCTACGCCATTCCCCAGTGCCACTGGATCGGCTGGGACCTGGGCTTTACCGCCGACAACGAGGTCGCCATCATCGAGGGCAACTGGCGGCAGGGCCCGCTCTCGCAGAACACGCACCCGCAGGGCATCTATCACGAACTGGTGGAGCTGTGCAAAAAGCTGTAGCGCCGCTCCAGACGAAGGCCGCCCCGGATAAATTCCGGGACGGCCGCAGAGCGCTGACAAAGCCCCCAAACGCAAAAATCACTTCCGAAGGAAGACAAGCG
>DXVG01000013.1:0-15179 GCA_019409045.1 Clostridiales bacterium
AAGTGTTCGACTCCGACTCGAAAGACCGTGGGTTCAAATCCCGCCGGGTGCGCCAAGCGGGAAGCTGCATTTTCGCCTTGTGAAGAAGGCTGAGATGCAGCCTCTTTTTTTCAGGGCCTCCATGTTCTGCTGCGCGTGTGCGGGAGCGTGGAGGTCTTATTCTGTCCGCAATCGCTGTTCGTGGACGGGAAATGCAGGGCGCTTCCATCGTGCGAGGCTGTATCGCAGGCGGCGAACACATCGATGATCCTATCGTCGTGGGCACGTCGCGTCCAGCGCCCCTGACGACGCATCGTTCTCTACAAACAATTAAAAATTTATTGACATGCGCACATTTTCATGCTAGACTATATATACTGAACTACCATGAGTATGAAGAATTTCGTTCGATTGTTCGTCGCAATGCGTTTATATGGGAGAACCAGAATGCCGTTTCAGGGGGGCTTTGCCGGATACAGAGGGAAGGCGGTTTCTTTATTGGCCGTTGCGCAAACGATTGCGCGGTGAAGGGGGGAACAAGTCGGAACAGGCGTTCCGATGAATAAAGGAGGAGAAGCATTGATGAAAAAGGTTGTGGTCTTACTCTTAGCACTCGCACTTTGCCTTGCGATGGCAACCGGTGCGCTGGCCGAAGAAGACAAAATCGTCATCGGCCAGGTATTCTGGGGACTGCATGATTCCTACCAGCATGCGCATCAGATTCAAACGCAAAAATACTGCGACGAGCTGGGAATCGAATACATTCCCCTCGACGGCCAGATGAAGCCCGAAGTGCAGACCGCGGCGATGGAGGACCTGATCGCCCGCGGCGTGGACGGCATCATCTGCCAGGCCTACGATCAGGCGTCGATGGAGCTGTCGATCAAGGCGGCGCAGGACGCGGGCATCCCCGTGGTGTCGTTTGTGAACGTTGCCTCGGGCGACGTACTGTATCCCTCGGTGGAGATCTCCGAGGAGGCGGGCGCGATCGAGCTGGGCCGCATCGTGGGCGAGCACTTCAAGGAGGTCTTCCCCGACACGCAGGTCAAGCTGGTGACCATCTCCGACCCGTCGGTCGAGTGGGCACACAATCAGCGCACGTTGGCGTTTGTGCAGGGCCTGCAGGAGGTGCATCCCGATCTGGAGCACGTCTTTAACGGCGGCAAGTCCGACCGCGAGATCGCCTACTCCACCACCGAGGACGTCCTGCAGCGCGACCCGGGCGTGAACGTGTTCTTTGGCTATGACGCCGAGAACGGCCTGGGCTGCATCGCCGCGCTGGAGGCCTCGGGCAGGGGGCTCGCGGAGGACTACGTCTGCAAGACCGAGATGGTCGCCTCCGTGGACGGCTCCACCGACGAGATCCTCAAGGTCATGGACCCCAACTCGTCCTATGTGGGCACGCTGGCGCTGAACCCGACGGCCAACTCCCAGGCCTGCATCGACCTGATGCTCAAGGTCATCAACGGCGAGGTGGATATGTACGACAACACGCAGAACGTCAAGATCCCCTCGCAGGTCATCACCTGCTGGGATATGGACATTGAGGAGACCGAGGAGTTCCTGCGCGAAATCTGGGACATCGATCTGGACATTCGCGCCGAGCTGGGGCTGTAAAAGCGCCAAAGAGTTCCTCAAACGCGCCAAGGGAAGCTGTCTTCCCTTGGCGATGTTCAATGGAGGATGCAATGCAAAACGATTTTATCTTGGAAATGCGGGGAATCGTCAAGCGATACCCCGGCGTGGTGGCGCTCAAGGGCGTGGACTTTGCGGTGCGGCGCAACACGGTACACTGCCTGGTCGGGGAAAACGGCGCGGGCAAGTCCACGCTGATCAAAATACTCACCTGCGTCGAGCGCATGAGCGAGGGCGAGATACAGATGGACGGCAAGCCCTTCCTCGCCCGCAGCGTGCGCGACGCCATGAACGCGGGCATCAGCACGGTCTATCAGGAGCTCAACATCGTCGAGCAGCTCACCGCGGCCGAAAACCTCACGCTCGGCCGGGAGGCCAACCGTCTGGGCGTCATCCAGAAGCACGCCCGCGACGCGGCGTTTGACTTGCTCCACGAGTTCGCCCCGGACATCGCGCTCAACGCGCGCGCCTCGACGCTCAGCTTCGCCGAAAAGCAGCTTCTGGAGATCGTCAAGGCCGTCAGCGCGGACGCCAAGCTGGTGGTCATGGACGAGCCGACGGCGGCGCTCTCGCGGCGGGAGTCCGAGCGGCTGTATGAGGTCATCGGCAAGCTCAAGGCGCGCGGGATCACGATCATCTACATCTCCCATGTGTTGGACGACATCTTCACCATCGGCGACGAGGTCACCGCCCTGCGCGACGGCAAGATCGTGGGCACGCGCGAAGTGGCAAGCACCACGCGCGAGGAGCTGGTGGAGATGATGGTCGGCAAGGTCGTCCACAGCAGCTACGTCAGGGGCGCGCGCCGGGAGGGCAATGTGCTCCTTGAGGCGCGCGGGATCAGCACCCGGGCGATCCACGGGCTCGATTTTGCGATCCGGGAAGGCGAAATCCTGGGCTTTTACGGCCTGCGCGGCGCAGGCAAGAGCGAGACCGCGCGCGCGATCTACGGCCTGGACAGGCTGCTTGACGGGCAGTTTTATCTCGAAGGCAAGCCGGTCAGGATACAGAATCCCCAGCACGCCATGGCGCTGGGCATCGCCATGGCGCCGGAGGAGCGCCTGACCGAGGGATTGTTTATGAAGCTCTCGGTGTCGGACAACATCGCGGTGACCAATTATAAAAACACCAGTCGCCTGTGCGTTGTCAACGAGCGCAACAAGGACGCCATCGCCGAAAAATATGTGCGCGATCTCAACATCAAGGTACACAGCGTGCGCCAGCGGGCGAGCACGCTTTCGGGCGGCAATCAGCAGAAGGTGGTCATCTCCAAGTGCCTGAACGCGCGCACAAAGCTGCTGCTGCTGGACGAGCCCAGCCGCGGCATCGACGTGGGCGCCAAGGAGGAGATCTACACCATCATCCGCGATCTCGCGTCTCAGGGCGTGGGCATCATGGTCTTTTCCTCGGAGTACGACGAAATCGCCGCGCTGTGCGACCGCGTGGTGCTGATGTATGACGGCCGAATCGTCGCCGTCCGCAAAAATGAGGAGCTGGATACGCGCGAGGTACATATCCTCACCATGGGAAAGGGAGACAACGCATGAGCCGAACAAAGAAAATTGACAAGTCCATCTATCAGAAGCTGGTGATCGTCGGCGTGCTCCTGGTGATCATGCTGGCGCTGACGATCCTATCGCGGGATTTCCTGACCGTGACCAATATCTCCAACGTGCTCAGGCAGCAGGTGGCGACGGTCATCGCCGGATGCGCGGTGACGCTGTTGATGGTCTCGGGCAACTTCGACCTCTCCATCGGCTCCATCATGGCCATTGCCGGCACGTTCTCGGCGATTTTGGCCACCTGGGGCGTGCCGGTGTTCATCGCCGTGCTGATCGCGGTGGCGGCCGGGGCGCTGGTGGGCGTGATCAACGGCCTGCTGGTGATTCTGCTGGACGTCCCGTCCATCATCGCCACGCTGGGCACGATGTACGCAATGCGCGGCGTGGCATGGGTCGTGACCAACGGAAACTCCATCAGCCGCGGCCTTCCGCGCGATTTTACGGTGCTGGGGCGCGGATTCGTGGGGCCGATTTCGCTCAGTCTGCTGATCATGGCGGCGGTCGTCGTGCTATTTTTATTCATACAGCACAAGACGCTGTTGGGCAAGTACGCCTTCGCCATCGGCGGCAACCGGCGCACGGCGCTGCTGAGCGGCATCAACGTCAAGCGCATCGGCGTGATCCTGTATGTGCTGGTCGGCGCGCTCTCGGGCTTTGCCGGCGCGATGACGGCCTCCCGCCTGGGCGTGGGCAACGCCAATATCGGCGACGGGTTTGAGTTTGACGTGGTGGTGGCGGTGGTGCTGGGCGGCACCAGCCTCGACGGCGGCGAGGGCTCCGTGTTTGGCATGCTCATCGGCGCGCTGATCGTGGGCTTTATCGCCAACGGCCTCAACCTCATGGGCGTGAGCTCGTTTTATCAGGAAATCGTCAAGGGCGTCGTGCTGGTCGGGGCGGTGCTTCTGGACAGGATTTTGCAAAAGCGCATCGGCGCATAGGAGGAGAGGCACATGTTCGATTACAGAATCGCATACGGCTGCTGGCTCAACGACTCGCGCATGAAGCCGATCGTGGACGAGGACTGGCCCTCGACCCGCATCGACGATGACACGCTCGACTCGCTGGAGAGGACGCTGGCCTTTCTCAAGCAGGCCGGATACAACTACCTGGACGTGTTTGGACTGATCACCAACCACGCGTGGGAGGACGACATTGTCTCCACCGTCACTCCGGAGCGGCGCGAAAAGGTCAACCGCGTGATCGACATCGTACACCGCAACGGCCTGAAGCTGATTTACGGGCTTGGCGTGTACAGCTGGGGCTTTGACGGCATCATCGCGCGCAACGCGGCCGTTCGCGGCACCAGCGCTCAGGCGATGTGCGCCTCCAGCCCGGAGGCGGACGAGATCATGCGCCGCGTGATCGACTATGTGGGCGAGACCTTTGACGTGGACGGCTTCCACCTCGAGGCGGCCGATCAGGGGCGCTGCGAGTGCGAAAAGTGCAAGGCCTTTCAGAGCGACATCGACTACTACAACGCCATCAACACGCGCGTGGCGCGCTACATTCGAGGCCGCTGGCCCGAAAAGACGCTGCTCGTGAACACCTCGGGGTATCTTGCCTGGGGCGACGTGTTCACGCCGGAGCAGCTGGAAAAAATCCGCCTGCTCGGCCGGGAGATCGACGTGTTCATCGACGTGGGAAGCCACGGCCTGTTCGTCGCCGAGGAGGATCGGGCGCAGTTTGTGCGCGGGTTCGACGCCTCGTTCGGCACCGCAAACGGATTCTGGATCTATCCGCCGCAGCGCTGGGAGCGGACGCGCTGGCTGATCCCCCACCACCGGCAGAATCACGACATGCTCAAAAAGGTCTATCTGGACGGCGGGCGCAGCTGTGAGCTGTACCTCTCGCCGCTGAACAACCCGGGCGCGGAGATCACCTTCCTGTGCAACGGACTGATGCTCAACGACCCCGAGGGAGACGCGTCGGAGCATCTGCGCCGGGCGGTCGACATGCTCTACAGGCCCGAAACCGAGGCGCAGCGCGAGCGCATCGCCGCCATCTTCGACGGCGCGGAGGAGCTGTTCTTCCGCTGCTGGCATCCCCAGCGCGACCGGAGCCTGCCCGAGGCGCTCTCCGACGGCGTGGAAAACGTATTCGTCTGGTCCAAGGCGCATCCCGACAGCGCCTGCCCGGGCGAGTTCTTCCTCGAACGGCTCTTTGGCGTCGGCCCCGGGTTCCCCTGCTACCTTGCGCTGCACTTCGACGCCGACGGCCGCGCCCGCTACCGCGACGGCATGCGCGAGCTTCTGGCGCTGTGCGAACAGGCCATCGACGCGCAGCCCTGCGAACGGCTCGAACGCGTGCGCGCCTGCATCCTCAGCGTGCTGGCCGACATCGACGAGGCCGCGAAAGCGCTGCGCGACAAGCCCTGAGGCGCGCCCTTTCCGGCCGTCGCAGGCGGCTGCGCGCCGTCGGGCCCGCTCTGCTCTCCCTCGCCCCGACAGAAAACGAAGAATAATTCCAAAAACGGGCGTTCCCGCGGCCTTTATACAGCCGCGGGAACGCCCTGACTGCCGCGCAATCAGGTCACTATGTCGATGTCGAGAAGCGCGCACATATCTTTGAGCGCCTCCATGGCGTTGCCGAAGCAAAGGATGACGTGCTGACTGCACACCTTCTGCGCAAACTCCGGCACGGTGCAGGAGTCCGGGTACACGCGCAGGCTGGCGAGCTGCGGCGCGGGGTCGGCCCAGCCGAACTCGTTCCACGCGGGCGGCTCTTTGGCCTCGGCGGTGTAGACGTGCATCGCGTAGCGCCCGCCTCGCTTGTAGACAAGGCGCGCGCAGGTGACATAGCCCGTCTTTACGCTGCTGACGTTCAGAAGCGATGTGTTGAGAAGGCCGAACGCGGCCGGGAGCATCTTTACTTCTCCGTCGATCACCGGGACGGGCACATAGTCCGGCGTGCCGATGAGCATGGAGTCCTTGAAAAACTCGTAATACTCCATGTACCACGCCGTCTGGCCGGTCAGGTAGTGCAGCATAAGCTCCGTCACATTGCCCATCACGTCGTTTTCGGGCGTGGTCATGACCCCATACCAGCGTTCGAGCAGCATGAACACCATCGCCGGCGGGAAGCCGCACAGCTTCTTCATGCCGTCCACGTCGATCAGCGTCACCGCCTCGTAGCCGCGCTCCCGTATCTTCTTGCCAATCGCCAGCGCATAGCGCACGCCCTTTTCGAGGATGCCCTCGTCGCACTGGCCGAGTATCTTCCAGTTCTCCTTCACATAGCGCACGCCGTCGGCCACCTGCGCGGGGTCGAGCTGCGCGCAGCTCTCGACGATCTCGAGCATCTCAAAGGGCTCGACCTCCACGCCGAGCTTTCCGCGCATGGAGTTTCCCTCGAACTGCGTGCCGTAGAGCAGCATATCGCGATAGCCCATAGTGCCCACGCGCGCGCTGCGCAGCCGCCTGACCGCGTCCGCCGCGCGCACATAGGCGTCGATCGCGTCGATGGGCTCCGGCTCGCCGATGATGTTGTAGACGAACTTGAAGCGATAGCCCAGCTCCTCCAGCGCCGGGCGCAGCGCGGTGGTGCCCGCCTGTTCCGCGGTTGTGACGATGCGCCCGTTCTCCACCCAGCCGCACAGGCCCCACAAGAGCATCGGCAGGTGGCGGAAGTGGTCCGTCACGCGAATCACGGCGTGCGTCGGGACCCAGCCCGCAAGGCAGAGGATCACGCTGGAAAATTCCGTCGCCCTCGCGTTGAGCTGCGCGACGGCCTCATCCGCCGCCTGATACGCGGGATCGTCGATCACGATGCCCGCGTCGATGATCTCGGCGTCCAGCGCCTCCAGCGATCTGAGCGCCGCATCGTGCTTGAGCACGAGGCGCTCGTAAGGTGTGTTCACCTCTCCGAAGCATACAAACGCCACAGTCCGTTTCATCTGTTTTCCCTCCATTCCGTCGTCGGCCGTTCATCGCGTCGCCAGTTCGCTCGACGAGGCCGACGGCTCAATAATCTCCAAACTCCCTTGCGGCCTGCGCAAATGCGAACAGGTTCTCCTCGGGCGTTCCCTCCGAGATATAGTCGCTGGTCGCCAGTATGAAGTGGCCCCGTTGCTTGGCGGCCTCCAGTATCTCCCGCGTCCTGTGGCGCACCTGTTCCGGCGTGGCGTGGACGAGGAAATCCACCTGATCGAGATTTCCAAGCAACACCTTGGGCGGCCGAATGGTCTGAAGCGCCTCTGTGAGTATGGTATCGCCAAAGGGCGGGGGCGTGAGCGATTCGTATATATCCATGCTCATCTGGTCGATCAGCGCAAGCAGGCCCTTGCCGTCGCCGCAGTTGTGGTACATGGCGTAGCAGCCTTGCGCATGGATCAGGTCAATGAGGCGCTCTTCATATTCCATAATGTAATCGGCGAACATCCTGGGGCCCGCCATGGTGCCCGTGGCCATATTGGCCTCAATGCAGATCAGGTCCGAGCCCGCGGCGATGACCTGACGGGTCATTTCGTAGTTTCTATCGGCGAAGTAGTCCATCATAGCACCGTAGAATCCCTCGTCGTCATAGGGGTCCGTCAGCAGGTCCTGCAGGCCGCGATAGCTTTCGACGTAGTTGAACGCGCCCTGTATCCATGTGCAGGCGATGCCGTCGTTCCCCACGACATCGCGCGCATGTGCGATCACGCTCAGGTCCGCCACGCCGACGGGCGGCTGGTATTTGACGAACTGGTCGAAATCCTCGGGGCCCTGTATAAAGTACTTGCCGGTCGCCGCAACGGCGATATTGGGCGTTATCTGGCGAAAGGAGCGGACCTGCGTGAGCGTGCGCTCGGGCGTTGTGATCGTCGTCTCCTCATCCCAGGCATTTCCCACATCGCCGGTGAGCTTCTTCTCCACGCGCCATGCGTCGCTGTCCGGCTGTGCCGCGTCCCATACGGCGTTGAGCGTGTAATTGCGCAGTATGATGTCGAAGCCGTATTTGCGGTAGAGCTGCGCACAGGCGAGGATCGGGTCCTCCGGCTCGCCGCCGTTGGCCTCGCTGACGACGTTGTTGTAGATAAACGGAGAGACCGGAACGCGCCGGGTGGGGCGCTTGAGAATCGTGTCCAGAAGCAACTGTCTTCCGCTCATGGAGCGTAGCCTCCCATTTTTTGCATATTCGCTCGTTCGGGGCAGGTGCGGGCAATCATGCGCTACGCATCCTCAAACAGCGCGTCCACGGCGGCGATGGTCTTTTCCACCAGCGTATTGCCGCCGTCGGGGCCGCAGGTGGTGGACGCGGCCTTGCTGGAGTAGCTGCCGCCCGCGATGGCGAGCTCGGTGGGCAGATATCCGCCCAAGCCGTTTGAAAGCTGCACGACAAAGAGCTGTTCCGCCTTTACGCGCGCCTTCATGCGAAGCGCAAATTCGTGATAGAGCTCAAACGGGTTGGTGGCGAGCGCGACGCGGCCGATGCGCAGCACATGGCATTTGAAGGCGTAGACCTGCGTGGTCTGCTGCAGCTCCCAGCGCAGCACGTCGCCCTGCGCGTCGAAGGCCGCGACCACATCCTGCATGGTCATTCTGTTGCTGCTGGAAAAGCGCTCCCGAATGCGCTCGATCTGCTGCGCCGAGGCCTCGTACTCCTCCGGAGAAACCATGCGCAGCGGAAGCTCCATGCGCAGCGTGGCATGGCGGAACTCGGGCGTGTATTCGATGTAATTGCGCGCGACGCGATAGCCCCGCATGACTGCGTCGCAGATGCGCCAGCCGATTTGCTCGCACTCGCGCGTCATATCGAAATTGCGGAAGACCTCGCCCGCCTGGGCTCCCCAGTCCAGCAGCGCCTGGCGGTTGTCCTTGCTGATGCGCACCAGGTCCAGCGGCGCAAGGTCGCCCGCCGCTCCGCACAGGGGGAGTATGTGAACGTTTCCAAGCCGCTCGCGGATGGCGGCGCGCGCATAGCACCAATAGTCCGCGCTGACGAAGCGGTGCAGCTCGAACACCTGCGACGGGCAGGGCACGTTTACGGCGACGCCCGTGACTTCGCCGCGCTCATCGAACGTATACAGCAGCTCCACGGAGGTGTCCGCGCCGTTTTCAAACCGGACAAAATCCGCGCGGGAACAGTCGCCGTACATGACGGTGGCGTGCTCTTCGCCCCTTTGGAACACCGGGCGGCGGTTGAAGGCGATGGCGGCGTACTCATGCGCGGCCGCAACGCCCCCGAAGCGGCGGCCCTCCCACGCGCGCGTGATGACGTCCGCAAGGCGCTCCGCGAGAAAATCCTGCGCGGCCTCGCCGTCGAGCAAGTCCTGTTTGGGCGTTATCTGCGGCAACCTGTCCGCCCCGAACACGCGTTCATTGTCCTCGCGCATGAAATCCGAATAGAAGTCCGACGAGTTGTGGGTGTGCGTCACGCCGATGGATATATTCTCAAAGCACAGCCCCTCCACGTCTCGAAGCCTCTGGCGCAGCTTTTGCTCTATGTGAATCGGATACTCGGTCATATCCAGGGAGACGATCACGGCATGCGTCTGCGCGTCATCCAGCGCAAGCGCGGTAGCCAGGATTGGATCGCGCACATATTCCGATTCCCGATGGTACATCTGCCCGATGACCACCACGGGCCGCGTGGGCGTGATGCTTGCCTGCGCCCAGCCGATCTTCAGCTTTTTCATCGTCTTTTTACCTCATGCAACTGTGTGTTCTTCCGCGCCGCAACGCGGAGATTTAAGGATTTTTCGGCGCGCATGTGGAGGAGCGCTCTACGAGGCGGGGCTGAAGCGCGACATTCTGCACCACATGCTCGGGGCCCGACTTTATGTTGTCCAGCAAAAGCTTTACGGAGAGCTCGCACAGGTGCTCGATCGGGCTGGAAATGCTGGTCAACTGTATGGGCATATAGTCGTTGATGATGATATTGTCAAACCCGGCGATGCTTATATCCTCCGGGACGCGCACGCCCGCCTCGGAAAACGCGCTCATCGCGCCCATGGCCACCTGATCGTAGCAGGCGACCACCGCGGTGAGGCGGTCAAACTCCGGCGCGGCGAGCAGCTCCTTCGCCCGCAGGTACCCGCCGAGCTCGAAGCGCTCGCGGCCCCGCTTGACGTATTGCTCGGACACCTCCAGGCCGTATTCGCGCATGATGGAAAGATACGCGCCGTAGCGCACGTCCGAGGCGTACTCGCCGATGTAGCCGATGCGCCTGTGCCCAAGCTCGATCAGGTGGTCGATGATCAGGCGCACGGCCATCGCGTTGTCCACGCGGATCACGTCCACATGCGAGCGCACGGCGTTTTCCGAAATCAGGATCAGCGGCAGTGTGGACTGCGTAATCCGGTTGTGACGCTGCAGATCGTCCCCGCCCTTGAGCTGGAAGCAGTCGTTGACGATCACGCCGCAGATGTCGTGCATCTGCAGCTCGTCGAATGCGGTGAGTATGCTCGCGCTTTCAAAGCCGCCAATGGCGGTAATCAGAGAATACCCGCGCTTTTTGAGCGCGCGGTGGATGGTTTCGGCCATCTCCGCGTAGTAATTGCTGACAAATTCCGGTACGATCAGGCCGATGCACTTGCACTTCTCCGACATCAGCCGCACGCGGTAGCCCATCTGCTGCGCGGTTCGCTTGACCAGGTCTATGGTGGCGGGCTTGATGTCCGGCGCGTCGCGCAGCGCGCGCGACACGGTGGACACGCTCAGCCCCGTCTTTTCCGCTATATCACGCAGCTTTGCCATCGAATTCTCCTCCGATCGTTCGCGCCGCACGCGGCCGTCGCGCCTCCCGGAAAGGGGATGCCGCTTCGAGCGGCATCCCGGACGGGCGGCGTTCTGAGCAGTTTCGCTTCGCCCCGGCGACGCGGAATCAGGCCGTGGGCCAGTCGGTGCCCTTGCGGATGATGGCGTCCCAGAGGTCCTCCTCGTAGGTGTCGATGTTGTCGATGTTGATCAGCACCGTGCCGGAGTCGTTCATCTTGGCAAAGCCCGCGTCCTCGCCCTCGGTGATGTACTCATAGGCCATGCGGACGGACTCGTAGCCGCGCTTGTAGAAGTTCTGCGCAAGCGTCGCCCAGACCTTGCCGGACTTGATGTTGTCGATGGTGGCATCCACCGCGTCGATGTCCAGGATCAGCACGTCGTCGCGCCCCATCTCGTCGCAGACCTGCACCACGCCCGGGCCGCCGGTGGACTCGAGCATCACAAACGCATTGGTCTCGGGATAGGCGTTGAGCGTGTCCTCCGTGACGGTGATGGTGGTGGCCAGGTCGTTGTTGTTGGCAACGACGTTGACGATCTTGATGTCCGGATACGCCTCGGCGATGCGATCCTCCATGCCCTCGCGGATCTCCACCTGATTCGTGGTGGCCAGATTGCCCATGACCACGCAGATGTTGGCCGTGCCGCCCGTCTTCTCGGCGATCATGTCCACGGCGGTGATGCCGTAGTTGTAGTTGTCCGTGCCGATCCAGGCGATGAAGTCATCCTCGTTCTCCAGAAGGTTCGAGGTCAGAAACAGCGGGATGCCCGCCTCGGCGGCGCGATGGAACACCTCGAACAGGGAGGGATCGTAGGGCTCGCCGATGATGGCGTCGGGCTGAAGGGCGATTGCGTTTTCCATGGCGACCAGATAGTCGGCCAGGGCGGTGCTCGAGCCGAAGGTGGGCCCGATGATCTCCAGATTCACGCCGTAGTCCTCCGCCGCCTGGCGCGCGGCCTCGGCCTGCTGCTCGTAGACCGGGTGGCCGACCAGCGCATTTACGAGGATGACATACGGCTGCTGCGTTTCAGCCGACGCGGGTGTGAGCGCGATGCCCAGAAGCAACGCCATCGTCAGGACCAGTACCAATGCTTTCTTCATCGTAACAACCTCCATCTGTTTTATTTCAAGCCTTGCAGCATTGAAGTCACACGTCGGACCCGGAACAGACGCGCAGGAAGGTCTCCTCGTCCGCCTCCGCCCTGCTCAGCTCGGCGCGCACCTTGCCGTCGGCGAGCAGCAGGAAGCGGTCGCACATGCCCACGAGTTCCGGAAACTCCGAGGAGATCATGATGATGGACATGCCCTTTTGGACAAGCTCCGTCATGATGCGATAGATCTGCGCCTTGGCGCCCACGTCGATGCCGCGCGTCGGCTCGTCCAACAGCAGCACCTTCGGCTCGGACATCAGGCACTTTGCAAGGACCACCTTCTGCTGGTTGCCGCCGGAAAGGCTGGTGACCATGGCGCGCTCATTGGAGGCGCGGATGCTCAGCGCCTGCATGTATTCAAGCGCAAAGCTTCTTTCGCGCTCCTGCTTGAGTATTCCACCGTCGGAGACCTTGTCAAGGCGCGTAAGCGAAATGTTCCTTGCGATGTTGAGCGTGGGGACAAAGCCGTCCACCTTCCGGTCTTCGCTCAAAAGCGCCAGGCCCTTGCGGATGGCGTCCTGCGGGCTGGAGATGCGCACGGGCTTCCCGCACAGGCGCATCTCGTCGTAACTGCCCTCGATCGAGCCGAAGATGGCGTTGATCGTCTCCGAGCGCCCCGCTCCGACCAGCCCGACAAGGCCCAGTATCTCGCCACGGCGGACGGACAGACTCACGCCGTCGACGATGAATTTTTTGCGGTTGTAGGGGTGGCGCACGCGCAGGTTCTTCACGCTGAGCGTCTCCTCGCCGATGGGGACCTCCTCCTTGGGATACATGTTCCCGATCTTGCGGTTGACCATGGCCTCCACGATGCTGTCCACGTCCACTTCGCCGACCGGCCGCGTCCATATGTGGCAGCCGTCGCGCATGATCAGCACGCGGTCGGCAAGCTGCATGATCTCGCGTATCCGGTGGCTTATGTAGATGCAGGAGATGCCCTGATCGCGCAGCCGGAACAGGATCGTGAACAGATCCGCCGCCTCCGCGTCCGTCAGGGGCGATGTGGGCTCGTCCAGCACGAGTATCTTGGGGTCGCGCGACAGGGCGCGCGCGATGGAGACCATCTGGCATTGCGAGGCGGAGAGGTCGCGCAGCTTTGTGGTGACCGGAACCTTCAATCCGACCATGTCCACATAGCGCTGCGCCTCCCGGCGCATCTTGGCCCAGTGGACCACGCCCTTGTGCGTGGGGACGTTTCCGAGGAAGATGTTCTCGGCGATGGACAGGTCCAGATGTACGCTGATCTCCTGATAGATCATCTCGATGCCCATGGCGGAGGAATCCGCGGGCGTCCTGAAGGCGCACTCCACGCCGTCGACGAATATCTGTCCCTCGTAGGAGTTGCGCTCGTAGGAGCCGGACAGTATCTTCATCAGCGTCGATTTCCCAGCGCCGTTCTCTCCACAAATCGCCAGTATCTCTCCGCGCATAAGCTCGATGGAGACATCCTTCAAAGCCTTTGTGGAGCCAAAGGACTTGCTGACGTGTTTCATCTCCAATACGATATTGCTCATCTTCTGTCTCCTTAGAAGTTCAGGCTCAGGCGGACGCGATTGCGCACATACTCAAGCGAGCAGGCGAAGATCAGTACGATGCCTATGACCATCTGCTGCCAGTAGGCGTCCACATGGATCAGCGTCATGCCGTTGCTGATCATGGCCATGAAGATCGAGCCCATGACCACGCCGATGACCGAGCCCGCACCGCCTTCCATGCTGATGCCGCCGATCACGCAGGCTGCGACCACCGTCATCTCAAAGCCGGAGCCGATGTTGGGCTGGGCGGAGCTGACGCGCGAGGCCATGAGTATGCCGGTAAGCGCCGCCAGGGCACCCGTGAGCACAAAGGCTGAAAAGCGTATCCTGGTGGTCGGTATGCCGGCCAGCCGCGCCGCCTCGCTATTGCCGCCCGCGGCGTACAGCTTGCGGCCGTAGGTGGTAAAGCGGAGAATCAGCTCCGCGACCAGCGCCATCACAAGCGCGATGACGATCACATAGGGTATCTCTGCACCTGCGATGTTGAGCCCTTCCTGCCCCACCGTCAGAAAAGCGTCCGGCAGCGGATAGATGGACGCGCCCTTGGTGTAGCCTGTACACAGGCCGCGCGCAATGTACATGGTGCCCATGGTGGCGATGAAGGGAGGGAGCTTAATGCGGATGACCAGCACGCCGTTGAGCATGCCGAAGATCGCGCCAACCAGCAGGGCCAGCAAAACCGACAGCCAGATCGGCAGGCCGAAGGTACACATCGCAGAGGCGACGACCACGCCGCCGATGGAGTAGATCGCGCCCACGGAGATGTCCCAGCTTCCTGCGATGATCAGATACGCCTGACCGATGGATGTGATGATGGTAAAGGCCGCGGTGCGCATGATGTTTGTGAGGTTGTTGGCCGTCAAAAAGCGGTCGCTGTTTACGGAAAAGAGTATAATCGCCAACACCAGCGGCATCAGAACGCCCGCCTCGCGCACATCGACAAATTTTTCGAGAAGGCGGCGTCCCAGTGTTTTTTTCCTGTCCATTTGCGTTTCTCCCTTCACGGACCGAAGCTGTGATCGCGCAGTGCGCCATGTCCATGTACATATTAATCATATAAATTAGCATCTGTCAACAAAAAACTACGAAACTTTTTTCGGTATGTGTATATTTGTTTGCTATTATGAATGATGTATATCGCTTTCGAAACTTTTTTCGGAAGCGCTTCCTGGAGCGCAAAAACGCACTCCCGGCGCTGCTTTTGCGGCCGAAGGCGCACAAAATACGCGGGCCGTTTCTCGAAAAATTTGCGTTCCGGGCGGCTTCGCGGCATGCAAAAACCGCCCCTGCCTTGGAGGGGCGGCTGGTTCGGGCCGGTCTTATCCGCGCCAGGCGAGTATATCGTCCATGAACTCGCGCAGGCTGTGCCGGAGCGCGCCGTCGCGGCCGATCGCCGGCCGGGCGGCAATCATGGAGTTGAGCACGGCCTCCTCCTCGGCCTCAGCCACGGCGCGGAACAGGGGGTCGATGCGGCTCTCGGACAGCGCGCTGAAGCGCAACAGGTCCGTTTCGGGCGCGTGAGGCACGCGGTTGGCGGTGGTAAAGCCGACCATCACTTCCCCGCTGCCATGGCCGATGAACGAGCCCAACCGGGCGAGGCCCACGCTCGCCCGGCGGATGACGCG
>DXVG01000013.1:15189-16571 GCA_019409045.1 Clostridiales bacterium
GCGGCCGAGCTGGCGGGAGGAGAGCGGTATATCCGTGGCCACGACGCTGATGATCGAGCCCTTGTCCGGCGCAGAGCCGCCGACAGAGGCGTCTATGATGCGCCCGGCGGGACGGCCCGCGATCACCAGGTCCTTCAGGCAGCCGTGGTTGCTCTGTACGAGCACGCCGATGGTGTAGACATGCCCGTCGAGCTCGACCCGTCGGGAGGCGGAGCCCACGCCGCCCTTGAGCGAATGGCAGACCGTGCCCTTGCCGCAGCCCACGTCGCCCTCGGCAAAGTCGGCGCGCGCGTCGGCAATGGCGGCCACGAGGTGCTCCGGCCCCAGATCGCGGCGCTGTATGTCGTTCAGGTCGGCGTCGTTGCACTCGCATACGAGCGGGTTGACCGAGGTGAGGGAATGCCCGTCCTTCGCGCAGCGGTCGATCATGTAGCCCACCAGCGCGTCGTGTATGCGGCCGACGTTGAGCGTGTTGGTCAGGGCGATCGGCGTTTCGATGACGCCCAGCTCCTGCACCTGCATCAGCCCCAGGGACTTGCCAAAGCCGTTGAGCACAAACGCCGCGGCCACCGGCTTTTGCAGAAACGGGTTTTCCGGCCCGGGCAGTATCACGCTCAGGCCCGTCTTGTGGCGCTCGTCCTCCAGCGTAGCGTGCCCCACCAGAACGCCGGGCACGTCGCTGATCTTGTTGAGAGGGCCGGTGGGATACTCGCCGACGACGATGCCGAAATCGCGGATGCGCTTTGCGCTCATTCCTATCGCTCCTTTGCATCGCGCGCGCCGATGAGCGCAACGCGCGCGGAAGTGTTGCCTTGGCGCCGTCATCTGCGCACATGGCGAGCTGACAGCGGCGTGCCACGCGCCACGCGGATGGCGACCGATACCGTGACGCGGGCCGCAGCGGGCGCGGCATGGCGGAAGGCGAGCCGAAACCGGAAAATCTCTATGACGTCCCCCTGCGCAACAGCGCCACGGATTCCACATGCCCCGTATACGGGAACATATCGACCGGCAGGGCGCTTTGCAGCGCGTAGCCCTTTGCGCAGAGCAGGCGCAGGTCGCGGGCGAGCGTGCCGGGGTCGCAGGAGATGTAGGCGATGCGGCGCGGGGCCGCCTGCGCGAGCGCGTCCAGCACGCGCGCGTCCGCGCCCCTGCGCGGCGGGTCGAGCACGGCGACGTCAAAGCGGCTGCCTTCGGCGATCAGGCGCGGGACGGCCTCGGCCGCGTCCGCGAGCAGGAAGCGCGCGCGGGATGCGAGGCCGTTGCGCTGCGCATTTGCGTTCGCGTCGCGTATGGCCGGGGCGACCAGCTCCACGCCCGTGGCATGGGCGCAGCGCTGCGCGAGCGATAGCGTGATCGTGCCCGCGCCGCAGTATACGTCC
>DXVG01000130.1 GCA_019409045.1 Clostridiales bacterium
CGGCGATTCGGGCGCGCCCGAGGGGGACGCGTTTGACGAGGAGGCGTTTGGCGAGGAAGCGCCCGAGGATGATGCCGCGCCCGAATCGCCGCTGTCCAAGCCGCTGCTGGACAAACCCGTGGAGCTTCGCGCAAAGCGCCCGCCCACGCTCACGCGCGCATCCGCGCCGGTCCGGCCCCGCGCCGCGTCCGGTCCCGCGCACGCCAACACGGCGACGCCGCCGCGCATCGACGCGCCGGAGGACCTGTTCATGGAGGACGAAGTGGATGCCGAGGACGAGCTTGCGGACTTCGTGCGCGAGTACTTCGACGACTACCAGTACGAGGAGCCGGCGCACGGAAACTTCTTCCTGCGCCACATACGCGGCTTTGTGGGGCTGACGCTTCTGTTGCTGACGGTGATCATCGTGGGCTACTGGCTGCTGTACGGCCCGGGGCAGCGCGTGCTCGGCCAGCTCTACATCAGCAGCGACCCGGACACCTATATCGAGCTGGGCGCGGAGGCCGACGCCGCCGCGGACTACGAGACCGCGGGCGCGTACTACCTCAAGGCGCTCGAATTGGACCCGGACAACCGCAACTGCGCCATCTCCGCCGCGAACGCGTATATACGCGCGGGCAACTCCGGCAGGGCGGCGGAGGCGCTGGAGTACATGATCGCGGCCGACCCGACCGACCCCGCGCCCTATGTGACGCTCAGGCAGCTCTACCCCGACGCGGCCTCGCGGCCGCAGCGCATCACGCAGCTGATCCGGCAGGGCTACGAGCAGACGGGGGACGAGCGTTTGCAGGAATAGAGACGCGAACCTGCAAAAAATTTCGCGCGCTACTTGACAAAACGGCGCGGACGTGGTATGCTTTCACAAACGCAGGGACCGGAAACAAGTACGCACAGGCGCGGCCTTCAGAGAACCGCCGGTTGGTGTGAGGCGGCAGGCGGCATTGCGCGGAATACATTCCGAGAGCGGCGCACCGAACGGGCGTGTCCCAAGTAGGCTGCGACGGGTTCGCCCGTGAGCGCGATAGGGTATGCATGTACCCGACGAGGGCGTCTGCCGCGAGGCGGCGCTGAATTGAGGTGGTACCGCGGGCAACGCCCGCCCTCAGCAAGCGATTGCGGAGGGCGGGCGTTTTCGCGCCTCCGCGAGGAGGAGGGATCGCTATGGCGATCAAGCTGGCGCTGCTCTTTGTGTTTTTCGGGATCATGCTGGCGGTGGGCATCCGCTGCCGCCGACACGCGACGGACGTAAACAGCTTCGTGCTGGGCGGGCGCTCGGTGGGCGCGTGGCTGACGGCGTTCGCCTATGGGACGTCCTACTTCTCGGCGGTCATATTCGTCGGCTACGCGGGCCAGTTCGGCTGGCGCTTCGGCGTGGCCTCGACGTGGATCGGCCTGGGCAACGCGTTTCTGGGCTCGCTGCTTGCGTGGGTGGTGCTCGGCAGGCGCACGCGGCTGATGAGCCAGCAGCTCGACAGCGCCACCATGCCGGAGTTCTTCGGAAAGCGGTTCGGCTCGAAGGCGCTCAAGACGGGGGCGTCGATCATCGTGTTCGTGTTTCTGATACCGTACACGGCCTCGCTCTACAACGGCCTTTCGCGCCTGTTCGGCATGGCCTTTGGCATCGACTACACGGTGTGCATCGTCATCATGGCCGCGCTCACGGGCGTGTACGTCATCGCCGGGGGCTACATGGCCACGGCCATCAACGACTTCATACAGGGGCTGATCATGCTCGGCGGCATCGTGGCGGTGGTGCTGGCCGTGCTCAACGAAAACGGCGGGTTCATGGCGGCCATGGACGCGCTCGCACGGGTGGAGGACGCGTCGGTCACCACCACGCCAGGTGCGTTTACATCCTTTTTCGGCCCCGCGCCGCTGGAGCTCCTGGGCGTGGTGATTTTGACCTCGCTGGGCACCTGGGGCCTGCCGCAGATGGTGCAGAAGTTCTACGCCATACGCTCGGAGAAGGCGATTCGCAAGGGCACCATCATCTCCACGCTGTTTGCCGTGGTGGTGGCGGGCGGCTGCTACTTCCTGGGCGGCTTCGGGCGGCTGTACGCCGACCGCGTGGACGTGACGGTGGACGGGTACGACGCCATCGTGCCCGCGATGCTGGAGAACCTGTCGCCGCTTCTGATCGGCATCGTGGTCATACTGGTGCTCTCCGCGTCCATGTCCACGCTCTCCAGCCTGGTCATGGCCTCCAGCTCCACGCTCACGCTCGACCTGATCAAGGACAACATCGTAAAGGACATGGACGAGAAAAAGCAGGTGCGCGTCATGCGCGGCCTGATCGTGGTGTTCATCGCCATTTCCGTGATCATCGCCATCGTGCAGCACAAAAGCAACATCACATTCATCGCACAGCTGATGGGCATCTCCTGGGGCGCGCTGGCGGGCGCTTTCCTCGCGCCGTTTCTGTACGGCCTGTACTGGAAGCGCACCACGCCCGCGGCGGTGTGGGCGAGCTTTATCTTCGGCGTGGGGATCATGACGCTCAACCTGCTGTGCGGCCACATCTTCCCCGCGGCGCTGCAATCGCCCATCAACTGCGGCGCGTTTGCGATGCTGGCGGGGCTGGTGATCGTGCCGGTGGTGAGCCTGCTTACGCCCAGGCCCGACCGCGCGCTGGTGGAAAACGCGTTTGCCTGCTACGAGGCAAAGGTGGTCGTGCCGGTAAAGAAGTCGCTGGGCGACTGACGGCGCGCGAAGGGCGGCCAGACCGATCCGGGACACTTCCATAAGCGGGGGAAATGTGGTATACTTCTAACCAGAGGAAAATCGGCGGCATGACACCGCAAAGTTGTGGGAGGGTTTTATGGGTCGGTTGTCTGGGTTCACGGGCTTTTTCAAGCGCTGCTGGTCCGACAGAATGCTGTGCATACTGCTGGCCATAGCGTACATGGCGCTGCTGGTCCCGCTGCTGTGGGCGGGGACGTACACCGTTGCGCACAGCGACGACCTGGTCTACGGCGCGCCCACGCATCATGCGTGGGTGGAGACAGGTTCGCTCAGCGCGGTGCTGCGCGCGGCCGCGCAGGAGACGCAGCGCGTCTATCAGCAGTGGCAGGGGACGTTCACGGCGCTCTTTCTGATGGCGCTGCAACCGGCGGTGTTTGGAGACGGGTTTTATGCGATCACGCCGTTTCTGATGGTCGGCGCGCTCACGGCGGGCACGCTGCTGTTCTGTCGGGCGTTTTTCCATCGCCTCTTTGGCGCGAGCCGAACGCAGGCGCGCATTGTGGCGCTCGTATGGCTGATCGTGTGTACGCAGATGATGCCCAGCACGCGAGAGGGGCTCTACTGGTACAACGGCGCGCTGTACTATACGCTGTATTACGCGGTCGCGCTGTGCATGTTCGCGCTGATGCTGCTGGCGATCCTGGAAAAGCGCACGGGGCGAAGGAGGGCGTATGCGCTGCTGTGCTGCCTTCTGGCCGCGTTCATCGGCGGGGGCAACTATCCGACCGCGCTTTTGTGCACGCTGGTGCTGGCGCTGACGACCGCGTTTCTGGCGATGCTGAAAAACGCGCGCTGGCGGAGCGTCTTGCCGGCGCTGATCGTCCTTGCGTGCTCGTTTGCCGTGAGCATCGTGGCGCCGGGCAACGCCGTGCGCAAGGCGCAGTTCAGAGACATCGGCGCCGTGGCGGCCATTCTCAAGGCGCTGTACAGGGCCTTTGGCGTCATCGGCGAGTGGACGACGTTCCCGGTGCTGATCACGCTGGCGGCGCTGTGCCCGGTGCTGTGGAGCATGGCGAAGAAGTCCGCGCTCTCCTTCCGCTATCCGGTGCTGGTGGGCGTGTTGTCTTACGGCCTGTTTGCCGCGCAGTTCTGCCCGACGTTTTACGCCATGGACAATCCCGGCGCGGGGCGGCTGCACAACATACTGTTCTACTCCTATTATTTTCTGGTGACCTTCAACATCTTCTACTGCATGGGCTGGGCGCAGCGCAGGTATGAGATACGGCTGCGCGTGGGAAGGGCGGCTTACGGCGGCGGATACCCCTGGGTGCTGGCCTGCGGGCTGTGTCTGGCGCTGGCGGTGAGCTGCTACTTCCTGCGCGCGGACATGACACTGACGTCCGTCGAGGCATCCCGGATACTGCTCCGCGGCGAGGCGCAGCAGTTCGGCCGCGAGACACAGGCCCGGCAGGTGCTTTTGAACGACCCCACGCTTGAGAGCGTGGAGCTGGAGGCGTATACCGACTTTCCGGAGCTTCTGTTCGACGATAAGGGGATCATGGTGGAGCCGGGCGAGACGAGAAGGTCGGAGACGCTGGAGAATTACTATCAAAAAGAGAGCGTGATCATCCGCGGATAGGCGCCGCGATCACAAGCGCGCCTCGACCACCGCGCCGGACTTGAGCGACGCGGGCACGTCGATGGCGCGCTGGTTTTTGGAGCCGCGAAAGCGCAGCGAGAGCGTGCGCTCGGCGAGCAGGAAGGGGCCGTCGATGAGCACGTCCACCTCCTCCAGCAGCGCGCGCATGGCTGGGTTTTCAAGCGCCTGTTCATACAGGTAACCCGTGTACGCCCACACGTTCAGCCCGGCCTCGTGCGCGGCGCGGGCGAGCTCCAGGCACGCCTCCGGCTGGCAGAGGGGGTCGCCGCCGGTGAGCGTGATGCCGTCCAGCAGGGGGTTTTTGCGGAATTTTTCGATGATGGCGGAGGTGTCCTCGTCGCGGCCGCCCGCGAAGTCGTGCGTCTGCGGGTTGTGGCAGCCGGGGCAGTGGTGCGGGCAGCCCTGCGTAAAGACGGCGAAGCGAAAGCCGGGGCCGTCCACGATGGATTCCTCTACCAGCCCTGCGATGCGTATGTTCACGAAAGCGACTCCTTTCTGGCGGCGCTGCGCCCCGCGAGCGCGCCGGTCGAAAACGCGATCTGGAGGTTGAAGCCGCCGGTGGTGGCGTCCAGGTCGAGCACCTCCCCGGCAAAGTACAGCCCCTTTACGCGCCTGGACTGCATGGTGGAGGGGTCCACGTCCTTCACGCTCACGCCGCCGCGGGTGACCACGGCCTCGTTAAAGCCGCGCAGCGCCGTGGGCGTGAGCGGCACGGCCTTGAGAAGCGCGCCCAGCGCGCGCCGCTGCGCCTGCGTGACCGCGTTGGCGGGCAGGGCGGGGGAGAGCTCCAGAAGCTCCAGGAGCGCAAGGCCCAGGTTGTGCGGCACGAGCCCGTCCATCACCGTGCCGAGCTGCTTTCGGGAGAGCTCCCGAAGGTCGCGCACGAGCCGCGCGTCCAGCGTCTTTTCATCCAGCGCGGGCTTTAAGTCGATCTCCATGCGCACGCCGGAGAGCTCCTCCGGCATCAGCGCCGACAGCGTCAGCGCCAGCGGGCCGGAGACGCCGAAGTGCGTAAAGAGCATCTCGCCCTGCTCGGCGTAGATGCGCTTGCGCTTTGCGCCCTGCGCGACGTAGGCGCTCAGGCGCACGTTTTTCAGAGACAGTCCGGCCAGCGCCGCGGGCCAGCGCTGCGCGGTCTCGATGGGCACGAGCGAGGGAAGCGGCCGCACCAGCGCGTGCCCCGTCGCCTCGGCGATGCGGTAGCCGTCGCCCGTGGAGCCGGTGGAGGGGTAGCTCAGGCCGCCGGTGGCGACGATCACCGCGTCCGCGGGCACGCGCTCGCCCGACTCCAGCTCCACGCCGCGCGCCTGCCCGCCCTCGA
>DXVG01000131.1 GCA_019409045.1 Clostridiales bacterium
ACCGAGATCACCGGGATGGAGAAGCAGTCGCAGAAGGAGACGAAGCGCGCCGCCTTCTTGCAGCCGTACACGGTCAGCCGCCCGTCGTCCTTGGAGGCCTGGTTGGCGATGAAGCCCACCGTGGTGCCCGCGATTTTGCCAAGCGCGGTGACCATCGAGGGCGCGAATTCCTCGCCCAGCTCCACGATGTCGCCCAGGTCGGCCACGCCGCGCAGAAGGTCGCGCACGTCGTCGAGCTTTTCGATGGCGTTGAGCGCGGGCAGCTCGCGGTTGGCGTCGTCCTGCGGAAGGCCGACCGCCTCGTCGAGGTTGTTGGAGGGCAGCATGCCCACCACCTTGCGCGCCAGCGCGATGGCCTCCTCGTCGGTCTGGGCGGTAAGCTGCGCCATGCCGGAGCGCACCGAGGCCGCGGGGCCGCCGATGGTCTCCATATCAAGCTGCTTGCCCGCCACCGCGGATACCACCTGCGGCCCGTTGACAAACAGGGATGCGTTCTTGCTCGCGACCACGATGTCGCTCATGCCCGCGATGGCCGCGGCGATGCCGCCGCACTGGCCCAGCACCAGCGTCACCTGCGGCACCACGCCCGAAAGCTCGCTCACGCGCCCGGCCATCATGGCATAGGCGTTCATCGCGTCCAGGCCCTCGTCCAGCCGCGCGCCCGCGGTATCGAGTATGGCCACGACGGGACTGCCGGTCTTCTCGGCGAGATCGAGCACCTTGAGCACCTTGCGCGCGTGCTGCGCGCCGACCGAGCCGCCCTTGACGGTGAAGTCCTGCGCATAGACGCACACGGGCTTTTCGTCGATCAGGCCGTAGCCGGTGACGACGCCCGCGTCCGCGTTGAGCACGTCCATCTCAACGAAGCTCGACGCGTCCAGAAGCTGCGCGACGCGCTCCCTGGCGAGCAGTTTCCCGGACTTCTTCTGCTTGGCGCAAAGCTCGGGATCGCCCTTGAGGATCGCCAGCTTTCGCTCACGAACGACGGGCAAATTGCGTTCCACACTCATAGTTCTCCCTCCAGAAACTTTATTGGATATAAGTTCATAAACTCAATCACACCCAACTTCAATGTTTCTCCGTATATATCTTTTTTCCTGCCGCAAATTGCGTTAATTTTTCCCCCCTGCCGCCGCGACGCGCGGCGAAATGGCGGGAAAGCATCATGTTTCCGTCACAATGTTGTCGTTTGAGTATTTGCGCGCCTTCTGCTATAATTATCATATATATGGCGTAATAGCGCCGGCATTGGCAGGTGAAGATCATGGGTGGTTCCGGCCGTATCCGCCTTCAGCTCTTTGCGCGCAGAGGCGGTCGCAATTACATGATGCGCTCGGAAAAACGTCCCGCATACAACCGCGCGCAACCGCCGCGCCCGATCAAGCGGCGGCGCACGCGCTACAGCTATCTGATTCTGACGCTGGTGGTCGCAATCCTCCTGTGGCCGGTCGGTCTGTTCCTGATCTGGAACCGCCGGCTTCGCTGCGGCGTGGGCGGCAAGCTGCTCTGGAGCGTCGCCACGCTGGCCGTGTTCTGCGGCCTGGTGATCGCGCTTCTGACCGTGCCGACCACGAACGAGGACTTCCAACGCTTCCAGGACGGCGCGAACGACCTGATCGCCACCGTCGTCGCGGACGCAAAGGTCGGCTGGGAGACGTTCTCCGAGCGCTCGCAGGATGCCTTTGTCAACATGCGCACCGTGGGCTGCTCCGCGGGCAACTTCCTGCTGAACAAGGCGGCGGACGGCATCGAGGCGGGCGTATCGCTCGGCCGCGACGCGCGCGCGCTGCTGGAGGGGCTGTTCCCCGCCGCGCAGGACGAGTCCGTCGCCCCGGACGCCTCCGTCGCCCCGGACGCCTCCGCCACCCCGGACGCATCTGTGACCCCGCGCGCCTCCGCGACGCCCGAACCGGCGCAGACGGCCGACGCGGGCATGCCCGTCTCCTCGCTCGACGCGCCTGAGCTGGCCGTGTCCGGCCTTGCGCTCGCCCGCGCGGGCCTGCGCGAGAGCCAGAGCACCGCCTCCGCGACCACGCCGCCGCCGATCACCGCCCAGGCCGCGACCGACGTGCCCGAGGCCTCCTCCGCGCCCAGCGAGGCGCCCGCCTCCACCGAGGTCCCCGCCGCCACCGAAGCCGTCGCCTCCACCGAGGCGCCCATCTCCACTGAGGCGCCCGCTTCAACCGAGGCCGCCTCCACCGAGACGCCCGCGGACGACGCGAGCTCCGCCGACTCCGTCCGGGAGACGCCGCAGCCCGCGCAGGCCGTGCCCACGCCCGAGCCCACGCAGACCGTCGTCGCCGCCGAGGCGGTGACTGAAAAGTCCGTCGGGGAGTTCACGGTCTATCACACGCAGGGCGGAAGCTGGTATCACACCAGCGCCGACTGCTCCGGCATGCGCGGCGCGCAGGCCTACACGCTCTCCGAGTCCGTAGCCGACGGCTTTGAGCCGTGCAGCCGCTGCGGCGCGCCCGCCGCGGACGTGCTCGAGGCCGAGTACGCTGTGTGGACGGACGCGGACGACGTCTATCACATCAGCGATGCGTGCCCGGCATTCGCGGGCGAGGCGGGCGTGGCGACGCTATCCGATGCCGAGGCGGCGGGCTGCGTGCCCTGCGCCTCCTGCGGGGCCAACGCGCTTTCGACCGCTGCGTCCGACGCCGCGGCGACGGATGAGGCCGCGCTTCTCGAGCTTGCGAAGGATGTGACCGTCTACTTCTACGACGGCTCCATCGGCTACCACGCCGAGAGCTCCTGCTACGGCATGACCGGCGCGCCCGCGCGCACGCTCTACGAGGCGATCCAGGCCGAAAAGACGCGCTGTAGCCGCTGCGATCCCCCCGCGCTCGAGGACCTCGAGCCGACCGCAACCACCGCCCCCTGACCGGCGAGAGATAAAAACGCATGAACGGACGCCTTCCACAATCGCCTGGAAGGCGTCCGCTCTTATAATTATATGGTAAAAAAATGCACCGCGGCAGCGGTGCGGATGCCTACAAAATTCCAATCAGTGACTCCGCGCTGTTCTTCGGCGCCGATTCCTTATACAGATATTCCGGGGCAACGTCCAGCTCGCCGTCGAGCCACGTCAAAACACCGTGGTCGATGCGAAAGTCCCGGAATACGGCAGGGTCGCGCAAAGGCGCAAACAATTCAGAATCCAGAAGTTTCCGACCGTCAAAATCCCGGATTGCGCCGTCGTCGAAAAACAGCATGAGGCCATAGTCGCCGTGGGGAACGGCATCGTTCACATGCAAAATTGTCTGGTCGTTTCCGGCGTACACGATCCCATTCTTTACATACATACCGCTCACCTCTATCTCAAAGGCTCAATCTTGCCGATAGGCTTTTCGCGGACGGCGTTGTTCCATGCCTGATACAATTCCTTCTCGTGAAGAATTATCCATGCGCGAAGAAGTATGTATTTTTTGCTGGGAATGGAGCCGGCAAGAATTTCGCCGTCGAGACCAACAGACGCTTCGTGATCACCGCAACAGATATGGATATGCGGCTTGTAATGCTGGTCGTTATCTCGGTACTGCATCCTTATGATGATTCCGTCAAAACGGCATAATTCAGGCATACAATCACCTCCGCGATTCCATTATATCAGATTCGCGCGTGAAAATCCATAAAGGCAAATCTCTTCCAATTCAAAATCCTGGCCTTTTTAAGCTCCGGCCCTGCGTTTACGCGGGCTTGCCGCCGTCTTAAAGGCAAACCCTTTAAGGCCGCATTAGGATGCCGCCACGCGTATGACGACTGTCTATCCATCCCCCGCCGATCTCACAGCGCCACGATGCCCAGGTGCTCCAGCAGTATCTTCACGCCGATGAGCACGAGCACCACGCCCCCGGCCACCTCTGCCTTCTTCTTAAAGCGCGTGCCGAAGCGATTGCCCACGCACACGCCCGCAAACGAGAGCACAAACGTCGTCGCGCCGATGCACAGCACGCTGGGCAGTATGCGCATCCGCAGAAACGCGAACGTCACGCCCACGGCCAGCGCGTCGATGCTGGTGGCCACGGCCATCATCACAAGCAGCTTCAGCCCCAGCGCGTCGATGTGCCCCTCCTCCCCGCCGCGCAGCGCCTCCCAGATCATCCTGCCGCCGATGAAGGCCAGCAGCGCGAATGCGATCCAGTGGTCCACATTGCTTATGTAGTGGGCAAAGCCCGCGCCCAGCAGGTAGCCCGCCAGCGGCATCAGCGCTTGGAAGCCGCCGAAGAACAGCGCGATGAGCAGCGCCTGGCGGACGTTGAGCCTGCGCATCTCCAGGCCGCGGCAGACCGCGACGGCAAACGCGTCCATGGAAAGGCCCACGGCGGTCAGCAGAAGCTCCACAAACGACATTGCGCATCCGTCCCTTGCGAAAAATCGTCCTCCCATTATAGCACACGCCCCTTTGCGGTGTCAATGCGGCGCGGGGCGCTCAAAAATGAATCGTCTCGCCCGAATAATACATTTTCGGCGAAAAAACCCCCTGTTTTTCAAACTTTTATGCTGAATTTTTGAATTTAACTTGCAAAATCGCGCAAAACAGGGTATACTCATGGGGAGAAAACGCTGTGCCATGGCGCAACAGGGGAGGATGGGGACTTTGGAAAACGCACAGGAATTGATTCAACGCCTGAATCACAGCGGAAAAAAGCTGTCCAAGAGCCACCGGCGCATTGCCGAGTGCATCGTGTCGCACTACGACAAGGTCGTGTTCATGACCGCCTCCATGCTGGGCGAGTATGTGGGCGTTTCGGAGTCCACGGTGGTGCGCTTCGCGACGGCGCTGGGCTACTCGGGCTATCCGCAGCTCCAGAAGGCGCTGCAGGAGCTCATCCGCCACCGCCTGACCGCCTCGCAGCGCTTTGAGATGACCTCGGACATGGACCACGCGCAGGTGCTGAACAAGGTGCTCAAGGCCGACATCATGAACATACGCTCCACGCTGGACGAGCTCGACCTGTCCGCCTTCGAAAAGGCCATCGACCGCATCCTGCAGGCGCGCTCGATCTATGTGATGGGCCTGCGGGCGTCCGCGCCCATCGCGCAGTTTTTCGTGCACTACCTGAAGTTCATCTTCTCCAACGTGCGCGTGGTCACCTCCGGCGTCAGCGACGTATTCGAGCAGCTCTCGCGCATCGGCGAGGACGACCTGCTCATCGGCATATCCTTCCCGCGCTACACCGCGCGCACCATCGAGGCCATGGAGTTCGCCCACTCGCGCGGCGCGGCGCTCATCGCCATCACCGACGGCCCGCTCTCGCCGCTGCACTCCACGGCGGACGTGTGCCTGATGGCCAAGAGCGACATGGCCTCGTTCGTGGATTCGTTCGCCGCGCCGCTGTCGCTGATCAACGCGCTGATCGTGGCGCTGAGCCAGCGCAGGCGGCAGGAGGTCTCCGAGCACTTCTCCGAGCTGGAAAAGATCTGGGAGACATACGACGTATACCTTGCAAAGAGCGGTGAATGACATGCAAACATCGGTGCTCGTCATCGGGGGCGGCGCGGCCGGAATGATGGCCGCGCTGTTTGCCGCGCGCGAAGGGGCGGGCGTGACGCTGCTGGAGCGCAATGAAAAGACCGGAAAGAAGATCTACATCACCGGAAAGGGCCGCTGCAATCTCACCAACGCC